>DMPD01000285.1:0-5694 GCA_003456125.1 Cyanobacteria bacterium UBA8156
TGCGCTTTTTACCTACTGCAGTTCCCTTGGAACGAACCCGAGTTCACTTTTTACCTACCGCAGTTCGCTTGGAACCCACCGGAGTTCGCTTTTGCTAGCAGTTGCCTACTGGATAGGGACTGGGGGTGCGCGCAGTTTTAAGAAAGTCTTCGCGATTGCGCATCAAGGGCGGCCGGTAAGATAAGCGCAACGCCCGCAATCCCCAGGAGCGACACCATGGCCAATCACCTGCACGAATTGTTTGAGCACGGTCAGAGCGTATGGATGGACAACCTCAGCCGCGACATTCTGGCGTCGGGAGAACTCGCCGCCGCGATCGCCAGCGGCAACATTCGCGGCATCACCTCCAACCCAGCCATTTTTGAAAAAGCGATCGCCGGCAACGCCATCTACGACACGGCGATCGCCGAAGCCGTCCAAGCGGGGAAAGACGTGCAAGGGGTCTACGAAACCCTGGCCTTTGCCGACATTCAAGCGGCGGCCGATCTGCTGCGGCCGGTCTACGAAGCCTCGAACGGGGTGGATGGGTACGTTTCGATTGAAGTTTCCCCCAACCTGGCCAGCGACACCGCCGGCACCATCGCCGAAGCCCAGCGGTTCTGGCAAATTCTCGATCGCCCCAACATCATGATCAAAATCCCCGGCACCGCCGCCGGGTTCCCCGCCATTGAAGCCACCATCGCCGCCGGCATTCCCGTCAACGTCACCCTGTTGTTTGCGGTATCGGATTACGAACAGACGGCGATAGCCTACATCCGGGGTCTGGAAGCCCTCGCCGCCCAAGGGCAAAGCGTCAAAGTAGCTTCGGTGGCCAGCTTTTTCCTGAGCCGGATCGACACCAAAATCGATGCCCGGTTGCAAGCCCTGGCCGCCACCGCCGACGAAGCCCAGCAAGCCAAGCTGAATGCGTTGATGGGCAAAGCGGCGATCGCCAACGCCAAGATGGCCTACCAACGCTACAAAGAAATTTACAGCACCGAAGCGTGGCAAGCTCTCGCGGCCCAAGGGGCCCTCGAACAACGGTTGTTGTGGGCCAGCACCAGCACCAAAAACCCCACCTACAGCGACGTGATGTATGTGGACAACCTGGTGGGGGGCAACACCGTCAACACCATGCCCCCAGAAACCATCGATGCCTGCATCGACCACTGCGACGTGAGCGATCGCCTGGAAGCCAACTTGGATCAAGCCCAGCAAGTTTTGGCCGACCTGACCGCCCTGGGCATCGATTTGGACGCGGTGATGCAAGAACTGCAAACCGAAGGGATTGATAAATTTGTGAAACCCTTTGCCTCGCTGATGCAGTCCCTGGAGACCAAAATGGCCAGCCTCCAAGCCCCAGCGGTGTAGGTTCTGACCCTCTGCCGTTCGGGGAGAGGGGATGAGGGCAAAAAATAGACTATGGGGCACTGCCCCCGTCCTCGGCTCTCACCCACCCTGGCGTTGCCATGAGACGACGAGCTGATGGTGCAAATGACGTAAAGGTCACGATGAGTTGGTTGCGATTTGTCTCGGTGTGCTTGACGGTGGAAGAAGGCCAGCCGCTGTGGCCCCAAATTCAAGGGGCCTTGGCGGCCCACGGGGAACCCCTGCGCTGGGCCATCACCCGCGCCACCACCACCAACGGCGTGCGCCAACTCACCATCGAAGCTGTGGTGCTGCATCCTACCCTCACCGCCTAATCGCCTGTGGGCAAACGGCAAGAAAGCCGGAAATCGTAAGCCTGTCTGGTTCGATCTTTGCGGCTACACATCTTTTACGCCGTTCTGGCACATCCAGAAGTCCCGTAGGCCAAACCCTTTAGCGCCGCGATCGCCGGGGTTTGGGAGCTTTACCGACGGCTTTTTGATACAGGGCCTCATTTTGGTGGGCGGACTCCCCCAAATCCACGATGGGGGAGGGATAGACCCCATGGGTCAACCAGCGTTGGCGCTCCACCGGCAACAGTTGCCAGGGGGTGTGTACTTTGTGGCTGGGGAGCTCGGCTAAAGCCGGCAACCAACGTTTCACATAGGTTCCGTCGGGATCGTAGTCCTGGCTTTGCTTGAGGATGTTGAAAAACCGGAAGCCCCGGGCATCGTTGCCCACCCCGGCCGCGTAGGTCCAATTGCCGTAGTTGCTGCAGGGATTGTAGTCGATCAACCACGACTCAAACCACGCCGCCCCCATCCGCCAATCGATATTCAGGTTTTTGGTGAGGAAACTGGCGACATTCTGCCGGCCGCGATTGGAGATAAACCCGGTGGCTTGCAATTCCTTCATGTTGGCATCCACCAAAGGGTAGCCGGTTTCGCCGTTGCACCAGCGCTGGAACAACCCAGCATCCTGGGACCAGGGCAAATCGATTCCCAGCAGCCCCTCCCGCCGGAAAATTTTGCTCCCGTGTTTCCGGGCAATAAACGCGAAATAATCCCGCCACAGCAGTTCAAAAATCAGCCAATAGGTCGAATCGTTGGCCACCCGCTCCGCCTCATAGCGCTGCACCTCTTGCCAGACTTGCCGGGAACTCACACACCCCAACGCCAACCAAGGTGACAACTTCGAGGAATCATCGGCGTTTACCATGCCGTTGCGGGTTTCTTTGTAGCACCGCAGGCGATCGCGCTCCCAGATGTACTCCTGCAACCGAGCCAGACCGGCGGTTTCCCCCCCCACAAACGGATAAACGCGGCGATCGTCCACCGGCGGCACCGCAATCCCCCAATCCTCCAAATTCGGCAACGGCCCCGGCTCTACGGTTAGGGTGTCCCAACCGGGAATCCGTGCGGGCGCAGGCAACGGCGATCGCACCGTCCAGCTTGCTTCGACCTCTTTGCGAAAACTTGTAAACAACTCCGGCAATCGGGAAACATCCATGGGCAAATCCTCGGGGTGGAGCAACGTCCGGCCCCAAAACCACTGGATGGGACAGGGCAAAGCGGCCGCCACCGCCCGCTCGATCGCCCGTTCTTCCGTCGCGATTTCCGACTCCGCCAGCACCCGTTCCGCACCCAATTCCTGCACCAACGCCGGCAACACCGTTTCCGGGGTACCCACCCGAATCAGCAGATCGGTACCGCGGGACTGCAAGTGCGATCGCAAGTCCGCCAAACTCTCCCGCCAAAACCGCGCCCGGTGGGGCCCCAACCGCGGCCACCCAAATGCCGTGTTTTCAAACTGCCGCGGATCGACACAGTACACCGGAATTGCGATGCCCTGTTGCACCGCCGCCACCAACGGCTCCCGATCGTGCACCCGCAGATCGTTCCGAAACCACACCAAAATTCGTGCCATAGCACCCCGGCAACATTTCTTTACAATTATCCCCGAAAGGAAGGTTCCCGAATGCCCGAAAATGCTAAGCATAAATTCTTAGCTATTTTTTCCACCCTAATCCATCCGGTTGTAGCCCCATGAGTCCCGAAACTTCCGAATCCAAGGCCCTTTCCCCCCAAGGGATGGCGGTCGCGCTGCTCAAGACGATCGCCCTTTGGTTGGCCTGGGCCACGCTGTTGGTTTTGTATCGAGCAGTAGCGGCGTTGGCCTGGTGGGCGCAACCGCCGGCGGGGGGCCCCGGCTGGCGGGTCACGGTCACCAACGTGCTGAACCAAGCGGGGGAAACCCTGGCTACTTGGCAAGATCAGATGGTGCGGCCGTCGTGGCCCGAACCGGTACGGACGGAAGTGGCGATCGCTTGGCAATTTACGCGGGAACGGGTCGCGCCCAAGGTGGATGGCGCGGCCCAACAGGTGGTCACGGCTTTGGATGGCCCGGCGGCCACCGTGTGGACCAAAACGATTGCCCTGCCGCCGGTGCAAACCAACTGGGAAAAGGCCCGCGGCAGCGCATGGGGGAAACGGATCGCGACGATTTGGTCTGCGGTGCAACACCGGTTGGATGAAACCGCAGGCACTTGGGAGTGGGCGACCCCCTACCGCGCCAAACGGGCGGGCACGATCGCCCTGTTGTTGATTTTGTGGTTGGGGTTGTCGTTGGTGAAGGGTTCCCTAGGAGGCCGCAAAGCCGCGGCCATCGCCCAAAAACCAGCCCCTACCGTGCAGGTGAATGCGCCCATCGCCAAAGCCCCGGCGATCCCGGTCAGCGATGCCTTGGTGACGGACATTCAAGCCCAGGTAGAAGAAGTCACCCAGCGTTACGGCAGTGGCTTGGTGGAAGCCCTGCAGACCAACTTCCGATCGGGGCGGCTGGTGGTGCAACTCTCCGAGTCCTGGCATGAATTGAGCACCGAAAACCAAGAAAAAATCGTCGACGATCTGTATGCCCGCGCCAACCGTTTGAAATTCCAGAAACTCTTTGTCATTGACGGCAACCGGCAACTGATTGCCCGATCGCCGGTGGTGGGCGATCGCCCGGTGATCTTGCAGCGGTAGATGGCGGCCCCCAAGGATCAACAACACCCCCAATACACAGGCGATCGCCAAGTGGTCAACGAATTGCTCACGGTCACCCAACCGGGCGATCGGCATCTGGCCGACCTCGGACGGTTGCGGATTCGGTACCATGGGTTTCCGGGGGCCCGCGACATCCAGACCGATCTCGATCGCCTGTTGCAGCAGTGGGGCTTGACCGAGGAAGAGTTGTTTGCCCAGACCCGGGTCCTCCACCAAGGGGGGCGGGTATACACCAGTCGCCAAGAAGGAAGAGACGATTGGGCCTAATCCCCATTCTGGAATTTCCACACTACAATGGGGTCAGACTTACTCCTCACACAACAGCAAGCACTCAAGCCAAAATCTACAGACTTGGGTGCTTTTTTTTGCGCATATTGGGAAAGCAGATGCCGGCTTGGTTGCTGAAAACCGAACCCGAAACCTATGCCTATGCCGATTTGGTGCAGGAGGGTTGCGGGCGTTGGGACGGCGTGAAAAATGCCCTGGCGCAGCGGCACCTGCGGGCGATCGCCCCCGGCGACGATTTGGCAATCTACCACACCGGCAAAACCAAAGCGGTGGTCGGTCTGGCGGCGGCCGTGGGCTATCCCTATCCCGATCCCGGCGCTCCCCCATACCTGGCCATTGATGTCGCTCCCCGGCAGTGGCTACCCCAGCCCGTCCCCCTAGCCCAATTGAAAGTCGATCCCGTCTTTGCCGATTGTGCTTTGATTCGTTTGCCGCGCCTATCGGTGGTGCCCCTCACCCCCGTCCATTGGGCACAGTTGCTTCGCTGCGGTGAGCTACGATAAAGGCCGGTTGTCTCCTGCTGCCATGCATGGTTCCCCTTACCTCCACACCGCCAGAACAACGGATTTGGGTCAGTGCCGATCTGGCATTGTTACCCGACAACGGCGATCGCTATGAAATTGTGGAAGGAGAGTTGTTTGTGGCCCGGGCCCCCCACTGGCAACACCAAGCGGTTTGCCTGAATTTTTGTGTTGCGCTGAAGGCCTGGTCTCAGGCAACGGCCGCCGGATATGTCGGTATGGGAACGGGCATGGTCTTTGGAGATCAAGACAACGTGATTCCCGATGTGGTGTGGCTGAGTCGCGAACGGTACACCGCTTTGGTGGACGAGTCCGGCCATTTGCGGGGGGCCCCCGAACTGGTGATTGAGGTGTTGTCGGCCGGGGCAGAAAACGAGCGGCGCGATCGCGAAGTGAAATTAAAGCTCTATTCCATCCACGGCGTCCAGGAGTATTGGCTAGCGGATTGGCGACTGCAACAGGTGGCGGTGTATCGGCGGGGGGGGGGGCGGGGG
>DMPD01000285.1:6009-6257 GCA_003456125.1 Cyanobacteria bacterium UBA8156
CAGGTGGCGGTGTATCGGCGGGAGGGCGGCCTGCTGCGGTTGGCCATGACCCTGTTGGCTGCAGATGCCCTGACTTCCCCGTTGTTGCCCGGTTTTGCTTGCCCCCTCTCTCAAATTTTTGAAGACTGACTGCGGGTGGGAGCCTAGGAACGGGTTAATCCCTGTTGGAAGCGATTGCCCTTGTATACCCACCAGGGGCGCAACAGCGGAAACACCACCTCCGACCAGCGGCGAATTTGGCCCGCCCG
>DMPD01000293.1 GCA_003456125.1 Cyanobacteria bacterium UBA8156
CCGTGTTTTACATCGCTTGTGCCTTACTTGAAAGCGAAAACATGACTTTTTCCAAACACTCTGGACGTATCAGCGCATTTGGCAGATGATTTGTGCAAATCAAGCGGGTTTTTAAGGTACCGCAGGTGCCCATGGCGTTGGGACAACTTCGGCTTCCGTGCCGCAAAAAATTCCCCTCCGGAGGAGGGGTAGCAGGCACAGCCCGACGGGATGGTACACACTGCCCTAGCGGCGAGAATCCCCTCCAATCCCGTCAAAGGAGGGGAACCAAAGAAACCCACAGCGTTAAGGATGTCAGAAGCAGGCTGTTCACGGCTATGTTTTGGGGTCGGGCAAAGCTGGAATATCCCCGCTGGCAAGGCTTGGACGTACTTTTGCGGAAGGGATAGCCCAGAGCAGGCACCAGGAGCTAGAGGCAACCTACCACTGGGGTTGCCAAGACAGGCTGCCTCCCAAAGTCCCCCGACCGCCGGGACGGTTCTGGGCTCGCCCAAACCGTTGCCAGTGCTCGAGGGCGTTGCGCACTTGACCGCTGCGGATGGCGATCGCTACGTCGGGATACCGCGACAAGTAAAACTGCTCATCGAATACGGGGGCCCGCCCTTCGTTCCGTCCCAACCGTTCGTAGTGTTCGCGGCCGTCCCGATACTGTCCTTGCCGCACTGCTTGGGCTACATCGGGATTGTTGGCTAAATAAAACAGTTCATCAAACTGCCCGATCGGATTGCCGGGGTTAATGGGAGCCGTGGCATTCCAGCGGGGATCGCGGCTACCGGCCCCACCAGCCCGCCCCTCATTACGCCCAAATCGTTGGAAGTGCTCCAAACCGTTGCGGAATTGCCCCCGCTGCACCGCTTGCGCCACATCGTTGTGGGTGCGCAGGTAGTAGGCTTCGTTAAAGTTACCGTCCCGACCTTCCCGTACCCCAAATTCGTCAAAGTGCCGGCGACCGTTGGCAAACCGTCCCTGCCGCACCGCTTGCGCTACGTCCGGGTTGTTGTACAAATAAAAATTCTCATCAAACTGCCCCACCGTCGGCCCGGGATTCGGGGCGATCGCCGTGGTCCACAAGGAAGCATCCCGGGCGAGTTGATTTAGATAGGACTGCGCAGTGTTCCGATTGGGGCCTCCCACCGCCATCAACACCACGTTTTCGGAGGCTTGGCAGAAAATTTGTGAGGTGTACCCGTTGCGCACCCCTTCCACAACGTTGCCATCGGTGCGCCGCACGGCATAACCAATGCGCCGCATCAGGTTGTTGGCGGTGTTCACGCATTCCTGTTGTGATAACCGCAAAGGCCGAGAACCAACGGCCATTTGAGGGGCGGTCTGGGCCATAGCCGCCGGTGCCACAAACCCCATCATCGCCAAGGTCAATGCTGAAAATCGCATGTTCACAGTTTTTCCTCCAAAATACCCTTGCCTTCTCCCTGACCTCAGATGCCTGCCAAAGGTTCCATCCCCAGTTTAAGTTGACGTTTAAGGTAACCTTGGCATCCGTTTCCGGCTGCGACCCGCTCCCTTCGCCAAGCTCAGGGCACAGCATCTCATTTGCATTTCTGGTGCACGGCCTCCAAGCGCTGCTTAAGGGTAAGTGCTTCTTGGGAGGAGGTTGGGACATCAGGATTAAAAGTCATAGCAAATTCTCAAAGCGACAACCCCACTGAATGATGTATGGATGGCTGCTCAGTGCTCAGAACACAGCTGGATAGCCGTGACAGACGGCGCTGATTTTAGAACATTGGTAGCCAAATCTGAGAACCATGCACGCGGCAGCTCGCCAACAAGTTGTTAGAGCCAACCATCGCGAGGCTATCCGGGGAAACCAAAGGTTATCTGCAACAACTCAACTAGACTGCGATTCGGCACGGGTTTTGCCGGGATTGAGCAAGCCGTAGGGGTCGACGCGCTGTTTGAAATCCGCCTGTTGGCGATCGATGGTTTTCATGCCACCGTCCTCCAATACATAGGTATGGGGGTCAAACACCACCACCCCTGCCTCTTCCAATTGGGCGATCGCCGCCCGCAATCGCGTTGTGGTGGTGTACCGCCACAGGGGAATAGCCCCAATGGTCGGTTGCCCCTGCAACCGCATGAATTCCAGGTGTTGGTACAACTCCCCCGCGAAGGTGCGGCTGGCCCAAGCCACCGTCTCCAGGTTGGGATACACACATTGCAAATACGTCCAGGCGGCGTCCCGGCTCCGGGCCAACAACGTGGTGTGGTTCCACGTCAATTCCGTGAGGGCGCCCGTCCCTTCCCATGGGCGATCCCAAACCAGGGTGCCCCCCGCTTCCTGCACCCAGGCCCGCCAGGTGTCCCCATCTGCCCACCCGATGCCCGCAATCAAACACGCGCACCCTATGGGCACCGCTTCCCGCAACGGGGCGAAAAATTCGGGAATGGGCGACTCAAAAACCGAAATCAACTTTTTGGCGATGCCGTCGCTGCGGGCCAACGCCCAGCCTAGGGCCGCTGCGGCCGCAAAATCCGCAAACACGGCCACCGTTTCCTGCCAAGGGGTCGCTGGGGCCAACGCCATTTCCAATGCCGTCAAGATGCCGTTGGTGCCGTAGGCATGGTTTACGGCTTGTACGCTGTCTCCTGCCAGGGTCAAAATTTGCGGTTCCGTTTCGAGGGTGACCACCCGCACCGATCGCAGGTTGCCCCGATCGCGCAGTTGCCCCCAGGTCACGGAGCCAATGCCGCCGCTGCCCCCGGCAATAAAGCCCCCCACCGTCGCCGATCGCACCGTGGAAGGGTACATCCGCAACTCCCAACCCTGCTCCTGGGCCGCCCGCTCCAAGGTACCCAGCTTGACACCGGGCTCCACCACCGCCGTTCCGTTCTCCAGCCGCAAAATCCGTTGCAGACCGCTGGTATCCAGGATGAGTCCCCCTCGCAACGGCACGCATTGCCCGTAGTTGCCGGTGCCGCTGCCCCGCACCGTCACCGGCACCCGCTGCTGCACACACAACCGGGCGATCGCCAAAACCTCCGCTTCCGTCGTGGGTCGCACCGCCAAATCTCCCCGCTTGTCCGCCAACAACGGCGTCAACACCGGGCTGAAATGGTAGTAATCTCCCGATAACTTCGCTACGCGCTCTTCATCCCGCATGACCGGGATACCCGCCTGGGTCAAGGCGAGCGCCAGTTCCGTCATTACTTGCCGAATCCGTACAACTCCACCGATCGCACCCAGGCATCCACCCGATCGCCCGTGGTGCAGGCCAATTCCCGTTGCGCTTCCGCTTCGAGGGTCGCCACCCGTTCCGCCGACAAATTCAACAGCGCTTTGAGGGCTTGATAGGCTTCGGCTTCCTCTTCGTTGATGTTGGGCTCCTCGGGGGCGCGGGCACTGCAGGCGATCACGCCGTAGCCCAGCTTCAGCACCAATTCCCGCTCCTGGTCGCTGTGGAGCTTGGGGATAACTTCCTCAAGGGAGAGCTTTTGTTCCAGATAAATCCGCAACTCCTGCAACAACTGGGTGTGGTGGGCACCGCTCACCGCGAACAAATCGCTGAGACGGGCCAACATTAAATCGACTTCCTTGGGTTCCAACTGACCGTCGGCCCAAGCCATCGCGGCGATCGCCCGCAAAAGGTTCATCTGAGACGGTGTAATCGACGGCGGCATTTCCATGGTGCGATGTTCCCTGTGCTCTGGCAGCAGTGTACCGAGGGACGGCCTCAGACGGCGCAATCGGTCACCATTTGCAATATATCTTCGCGATCCAGGTTCCGCCCAATCATCACCAATTGGTTTTCCGGGGGCAGGGGGCGATCGTCAATTTTGAGCTCGTAGCGCTTGCCGCTCAATTGAAACACGTAGCGGTTGGGCACCCCCGCAAACACCAAAATTCCCTTGGCCCGAAACACGTCCGCCGGCAACTGCCGATCCAAAAAGTGCTGAAATTTATCGAGGTCGAAGGGGCGATCGCTCCGGTAGGAAATCGCGACAAACCCATCGTTTTGCAAATGATCGGATTGCAAACGATCGGAATGGTGATGATGCTCGTGGGCATGGTCATGACCACAGTGCTCGTCATGAACGTGTTCGGGTTCATGGTCGTGATCGTGGGTATGACCGGGGCTTTCCTTGGTTTTGAGGGCAGGATTGGCCAAGTCCACATCGAGGATCAGGGGCAACGGCACCGACCCAAACTGCGATCGCAGCAGGCGGGCCCCCGGTTTCATTTCTTGGATGTGGGCTTCCAGGGTTTCCACTTGGGTGGGAGCAGCCAAATCGGTTTTGTTCAGCACAATAATGTCGCCGTACAACAGTTGGTTGTAGGCTGCTTCGCTATTGAAGTGTTCTTCCGTGAAGGTCTCCGCATCCACCACCGTCAAAATGGAGTCCAGGCGGGTGAGGTACTGCAATTCCGTCCCCAAAAACGTCAGGGCAATGGGCAAGGGGTCGGCCACCCCCGTGGTTTCCAACACCAAATAATCCACCCGGTTTTCCCGCTCTAGCACGCTGTAGACCGCCTCCACCAGCCCCTCGTTGATGGTGCAACAAATGCAGCCATTGCTGAGTTCCACCATGTTTTCGTCCATGGCCACCAACAATTCGCTGTCGATGTTGATGTCGCCAAATTCGTTCACCAATACCGCCACTTTCAAGCCCTGCCGGTTTTGCAAAATGTGGTTGAGGAGGGTGGTCTTACCGCTGCCCAAAAAGCCAGTAATGATGGTGACGGGCATCCCCCGCTTGGGCAGGTCGGGGTTGAGGGTAGATTGGGAAAGGGCGATCGCCGTCATAGCTTGTCCGCCGAAACGTGAATGAGAATGATTATAGTTTAGGCTACAAATCCACCGAGATGGCTTGGTAGGGGCAGGCGGGCACGCACTGTTCGCAGACAATGCAGCGGGAGCGGTGGAAAACCAGTTGGTAGGACTCCGGATGCAGTTGCAGGGCTTGGGTGGGGCACACGCCGGTACACAAACCGCAGTCTACGCAACGGGTTTCGTCGATCGCAATTTCCCGGGCATCGGCGGAGACTTCAATATCGAGCGATCGCATCCATTCGCTGGCGGACTCCAGTTGATCGATGTCCCCCGCCAGTTCCAGCACCATGGTACCCACTTGGTTGGGGGCGACCTGGGCTCGAATGATGCTGGCGGCCACATTAAAATCGCGGGCCAGACGGTAGGTCACCGGCAGGTTGACCACTTTGTGGGGGAAAGTCAATCGCACGCGCTTTTTCATGGTTGGGCCACCGCTTCTAGTTCCGTGACCAGTTCCGCCAATTCCCCCGGCCCCAGGGCGTACACCTCCGCACAAAAGTGGCAATTGGCCTCTAGGGGTTTGCCCTCGGCGATCGCCTCTTGCAGTTCATGGCGGCCCAACATTTTCAGGGCTTCGCGCACCCGTTGCCGGGAACAACGGCAGGCAAACCGCACCGGCAACTCCACCGGCAAAATGTGCAAGCCGGCATCCCCCAGCAACTTGTCCAGCACGTCGGCGAGGGTCGCCCCCTCCCGCAACCACTGGGCAAAACTGGTGATGCGGCTGATGCGGGCCTCCACTTCCGCCAAAAAGCTGTCGTCGGGAATACTTTTGGGCAGCACCTGCAACAACAGACCGCCGGCCACCTCCACCCCCTGGCGATCGACCACTTCCCCCAACAACAACGCCGAAGGGATTTGCTCCGAAACCCAGAGGTATTGGGCCACATCTTCGGCTACCCCCCCCGACACCAATTCCACGGTACTGTTGTAGGGGGTGCCAAAGCCAATGTCCTTGACCACATCCAAATAGCCGTTGGCTCCGATCGCCCGCCGCACATCGATTTTGCCGTTGGCATCGGGGGGCAACTCCAGGTCGGGATTGGTGACGTAGCCCCGCACCGTACCGTCTACCCCGCCATCGGCAAACACCGCCCCCAAGGGCCCGTTCCCCGCCAACCGCAGGCTCACCCGGCTCTGGGGGTGTTTCATATTGGAAGCCAGCAACAGGGTGGCCATCGCGGTGCGGCCCAGGGCGGCCGTGGCCACCGCCGATAACCGGTGCCGCTGCCGGGCTTCTTCGATGGTATGGGTGGCGACAATGCCCACCGCCCGGATGCCCCCATCGGCTGCGGTAGCCCGAATCGAACAATCGGCCATGCTCCTCCTCGTTGGCTTTTGTCTATGGTACGCAATTCCCCGATCGCCCTCACGGTGGCCCCCTACCGCCTGACGTTGCGCCAGCCCTTGCTCACAGCCGTGGGCCCCATCCCCGATCGCCAAGGGCTGGTGGTGCAGGTGCGGACGGCACCGGGAAACGGTTGGGGAGAGGCCGCCCCGTTGCCCGGGTTTTCCCCTGATACCTTAGCCGATACGGCCCACACCCTGGCCCAGACGGCGATCGCCTGGGCCGGTCAACCCTTGCCCGCCCTGGCGGATCTCCCGGCATGGTTGGCCCCCTACCAAGCCCAACCGGCGGCCCGCCACGGTCTGGAATTGGCGCTGTTGAACGCGATCGCCGCGGTCGAGGGGGTATCCCTTACCCAATTGCTGGCGGATGGATCGAATTCCCCCACACCAGTGCCCTGCAACGGCACCATTGGTTTGTTGCCGCCCACCCCGGCCGCGCAGCAGGCGATCGCCCTGGTGCAGTCGGGATTTCGTTGCCTCAAGATCAAAGGCGATGCCGCATCCAATATCGAGCGTTTGGCCGCCATCCGCCAAGCGGTGGGGCCCCACATCGCCCTGCGCCTCGACCTCAACGGAGCATGGACGCTGGCCGCAGCCCTGGCCCAACTGCCCCACTTGGCCCCCTTCCACCTGGAATACCTGGAGCAGCCCGTGCGCGGTCTGGCCAACCTGCAAACCCTCCGGCACCACGCCCAAGCCTACGGCGTGGCGATCGCCGCCGATGAGGATGCCCACTCCCTAACTGCCATTGCAGCCCTGCTGGCCGCAGCAGCCGTAGACGTGATGGTGCTCAAACCGATGATTTTGGGGGGACTGTTGCCCACCCGCGAGGCGATTCGGCGAATCCAACAACACGGGGGCCGCTACGTCGTGACCACCACCCTCGAAGGGGCGATCGCCCGGCACGGGGCTACGGCCCTAGCGGCAGCCTTGCCCGAGGGGCGCCTAGCCTGTGGCTTGGCCACCGGTACTTTCCTGGCCGTCGATTTCCCCGGTGGGGAGGAACGGAGCCACGGTGGTTTCGACCACGGCTTGGAGGGCTAGCCTCCGGTTTACGGCAAAACCTTCACTGCCGGCACTCTGCTGCAACACTTGCTCCAATAGGTGGGCCCGCAAGGCAAAAGTAACCCCTGTCCACAGCACTTGGGCTAGGGGGGAAGGGGGTCGGATCGCCGCCTCGATCAGGGCATTGCCCAACAACCCCAAACCCCAAAGCCAGCCCTTGGGCAACCGCAACCCCTGCGATCGCCACCCCAGCCAGAGCAGGTCTAGTACCAACGAACCCGGCCAAGGAATAGCCGCTCGCACCGGAAACCCCAACCCCGCCGCCGATCGCCACGAACCTTTGGCCGCCAACCGGCGGCGGGCGATCGCCTGCTCCAGGTGGCCCCCCAACCGGGCCGCACTGGCTTCTTGCCAAAGAGAGCCTTGGGCTGCCAACGCCTGCAACGCTGCCGGTAAAACCGCCAATTGGGAAGAAGATTTTTCGGGCTGCTCCGATTGCCGCCGACCGAGGCGATCGACCCGCCGCACCTGGCGGGGCAAGGGCCGCGCCGCCACCGAGATCAGGGGCACCCCCACCGGCAAAGAGGCTTGAATGCGTTGCCGTTGCTCCCAGCCGTCCGCCCACAGATCGGCCTTGGTCTGCACCGCCACCACCGGCAACTCCCGCGCCCGCAACCACGCCCCCAACCCCAGGCGATCGGGCCGCTCGAGGGCCAACACCACCAAATCGCTGGTTTCCGCCTTCGCCAAAGCCGCCGCCGGACACGCCGCGACCCCTGGGGTATCCCACACCTGCCAACCGCAAACCGCACCCCGCAAGGTCGTTTCCAGCGTGGGGGTAGCGGGGGGAGACTCCCCCAACAATTCCAGAATCAAAGCCGTTTTGCCACTTTGGGGCGGGCCCACCACCGTCAACTGGGGCGGCTCTCCAGCGTTTTTTGCCTGAATCCACCCCAGCAACTGCCGTTCCGCCGCCGTCAAATCGGTCGCCCTCGCCAAAACCTGCAACCGCTGGCCAAGGGAACCGGCCGCCATAACTTTAGGCTTCCACCACTGCCACTTCCGGCATCGTCACTTCTTCGGGGGGCTTGCGCACCGGCACCTCGGCCCGCGGCCGCTCCGTCGCCGGCGGCTCAGCGGGGGCTGCCGCCGCTCGGGCCAACAACTCCGCCGTGGTCTGCATGGTCAAATACCGCAAAATGTTGTCGTCAATCCGCATCACCTTTTCCATCGCTTCCACCGTGCCGGCGGGAGCCAGGTAGTTCAACTGAATGTAAATCCCTTCCCGATATTTGCCCAAGGAATAGGCCAAGCGCCGCTTGCCTCGGTGCTGCACCGTGATCTCTTCGGCTTCTTTCTCCTGCAGCAGGGCTTGGTACTTGCCCACCGCCTCATCCAAACCCTGTTCCGCCAATTCCGGCTTCAAAATGTACATCGTCTCGTACAGACGCTTGGGGCTCGCCATCCTCAAAACTCCTTATGGACAAAAATGGCTCGCAACCGATGGCCACGAGCAAGGCTTTGCCATTCTAACCAAAATTTCCCGATCTGGGTCGTTTCCCAGGGGCGGCGGTATCGCGGAAAACCAAAGCCGCAGGCAATGCCCCTGCCCCCATATCCTAACCCTTCACAATTCCTTCCTTTACATTCATTTACAATCTGGTATGCTAGAAGAGTGCTAGATTGAGTTGCCCCAAACATCCCGAACCATCGCGCGTTTCCAAAGCAGATTGCGCCAGTCCCCCAAGACGAAGCTAGAAAAAACTAGGAACTGGGGAACTGTGGATGCCTGCGAGAACTGTGGATACGTAAAGAGGCGATTCCGGTCAGCCGTATACAAACGGAAGTCCGATTCAAGTACCCTTTGCCAAAGCTCTTGGCGAGTGCTTCTAGCAAGTAATCCTAGTAATCAAACCTAGCGATTAGACCTAGCGAGTAGCCCTAGCGAGCAGTGGAATATGGGTTTGGTTTTGGACAAAGATGTTGGGAGCTAAATCAAAGTAAGGATTGCATGACAGTTTCTGAGAATTTTGTGGCCGATAACGGGGTTTCGGGTAGCGGGGTTTCGGGTAATGGAGCTTCGGAAAACGGACAGGCCTCCTTTGCCGAATTGGGTTTGTCTGAAAGTCGAGTCGAGCTGTTGACGGCGTTGGGGTTTAGCCAGCCCACGGAGATTCAAGTACGTTCGATTCCCCACCTGTTGGCGGGCAAGGATGTGTTGGGGCTGGCCCAGACCGGTACCGGCAAGACGGCGGCCTTCGCGCTGCC
>DMPD01000294.1:0-1048 GCA_003456125.1 Cyanobacteria bacterium UBA8156
TAACAGGGACCGAGGTTTCGCGAATTTTGGGGGCGATCGACAGCCGCACGGCGTTTCCCAATGCCAATTTCTTTTTGCTCAACCCCAACGGTCTGTTGTTTGGCGCGGGGGCCCGCTTGGAGGTGGGCGGCTCGTTTCATGCCTCGACCGCCAATGGGCTGCGGTTCAGCACCGGCGATGTGTTTGCGGCGGCCAGGGACGGGGTGTTTCCCGCCGGCACACCCACGGCGTTGCAGTTTGCTCCCGGCACCGTACCGGGAACCATCGTGAACGAAGCGAACCTGGAGGTAACCACCGGTCGCCATCTGACCCTGACGGGGGGCACAGTCCTCAGTTCCGGTTCCCTGAAGGCACCGCAGGGTACGGTGGGGGTCGCCACCGTCACCGGCAACAGCGAAATTGTCTTGCGATCGCCCAATGCGGTGCTCTCCCTGCGCCTCAACGGCAATGCGATCGACCCAGCATTCGAAGAAAGTGAGGCCACCACCCTCGCGGCCATCCCCAATTTGGCGGCCCTGTTGACCGGGGATCCCGAAACACCGGAAGCGATCACGGTGTCTCCCGATGGCACGATCGCCCTGGGGAGTCCCACCGTCACCTTGCAAACCGTACCTGTAGTGGGGGGGCTAGACAACCAAGGGGCCGTCGCGGTGAAGGTTGGGGATGTGGCGGTGCAAACCATCCACGGCGGGAATGTGCAGGTAGCCGCTACCCGCAACCTGGTGATGATGTCCCCACAGGTGAGCAGCACGGGCAACATTGTGCTATCGGCTGCCAACACCCTGATCTGGCGGGATACCCTGACCTTGCCCGCCAATGCCCTCGCCGCGGGTAATCTGACCCTGCGGGGCGATCGAGGCATCGATGCGATCGCGCTGAACCATGACCGCGGTTTTCTGCAAAGTCTGGGCACCATTTTCGTGGTTGGGGATGGTCCCCTGTTCACCGATGTGCGGTTTGCCGCTCCCAACCTGTTTCAGGTGTTGACCACCACCGGCGCGCCCGCGACCAACGAACGGCGCTTCTGAGGTTTGCCCTCACCCCCAGC
>DMPD01000294.1:1393-5212 GCA_003456125.1 Cyanobacteria bacterium UBA8156
TCCCAGGACGGGAGAGGGGAGCTAGAACTATCTACCCATCTGCCCCAAAACATCCCCAATCAAGTACAAAGAACCGCAAACGATGGTGGGTTCATCAGGTGAGATTTGCAGTAGGGCCTCGGGCCAGCTCCCACCCTGACCGACGCTTGTCCCCACCGGCACCCAAGCCCTGAGTTCCTGAGCCGTGAAACCATCGTGACCGGGAATGGTCACCGGCCAGAGGCGATCGCCAGGCCGCGGCAAAGCCTGCACCATGGCTTCCCCATCCTTGGTGCACAGAATGCCAACGATCCAGTGGCAGGGGGTTTGGGGGTATTGTGCGTCGATGTAGGCCCGCAGTTGGTGAATGCCGTCGAGGTTGTGGGCTCCATCCAACAAAATTTTGCGACCCGCTAGGACGATGGTTTGCAATCGGCCGCGCCACCGGGTGTGCTGCAGACCCTGGGCGATCGCTCCTTCGGGAAGGGGCCAACCCCGATCCCGCAGAGATTGCACCAACGCGACGGCGATCGCCCCATTATTTTTTTGATGTTCTCCGGGGAGAGCGAGGGGATAGGGCACATGGGGGGGCACCCAGGTGAGGGGGGCCCCCACCGCTTGGGCTTGGGCGGCAATGACGGTCTGGGCTGTGGCGGGAATCAGGGCCGAGGCAAAAGCCGGACAGGCGGGTTTGAGGATACCGGCTTTTTCGCCGGCGATCGCCGGGAGGGTGTCCCCCAGCCGTTGCCAATGATCCCGCCCGATGGAGGTAATCCCGCAGGCCAAGGGGGTTGCCACGACATTGGTGGCATCCAGGCGGCCCCCCAACCCCACTTCAATGACCGCAATGTCCACCGCCGCTTCCGCCAAAATCAGCCACAGAGCCGCCGTGAATACCTCAAACTGCGTGGGCTGCTGGCCCGGTGGGATGGCCCGGTGAACCTGTTGCAGCGCGGCCCACAACCGTTCAGCGGCAATGGGTTCCCCATTGATTTGCACCCGCTCTTCCCAGCGCACCAGATGGGGCGAGGTGTACAACCCCACCCGATAGCCAGCCGCCTGCAAAATGGCTGCGGCCATGGCACAGGTGGAGCCTTTGCCGTTGGTGCCCGCCACGTGCAAGATGGGGGTCGCTTGCTCCGGATTTCCCAATTGGGCCAGCAATGCCCGGCTGGTATCCAAACCCAAATGAATGCCAAACCGGGCAAAGGTCGCCAAAAATTCGGCGATCGCCTCAGACGGCATCCAGCACCCGATCCATCAGGGCCCCCATCCGGTTTTGGGCAATGCCCAGGGCCTGGGCCAACTGCGTGAGGGCTTCGTCTTCTTCGTCCCGCACTTGGTAATCCGCGAGAGCTACTTTCACCGCTACCATAAAGGCTTTTTCGGCATCTTCTCCACTCAGGGCCTTCTTCGCCGCCTGAAACAACGCAGCTTCGCCTTCCTGACGCAACAATGCCACCGCTTTGGCGTGCATCTCATTGAAATCTACGCCGTCTACCTTCAGTTCTAACAAGGAATTGCGCAAATCGTCCAACTCGTAAACCGTGACCTCTTCATCCACCATCATCATCAAAATGCCGATGGCCACGGTCGCTTCCAACGGATTTAACGTGGCCGTGGGCTGGGCACTGGTATTGAAAATTTTGTCGAGGGTGCGCATGGGATTTTCCGATCGCGGTACCTCCTATTAAACCGCGATTGGGCACCGGCGGTACGGTTTTGCGATCTCGCCCGTTTCGGTTCTCTGGCTGGCATTTTGCCCTTCCCCTCCCTATATTGAAATCGTGGAGCCCAGGCTTCACCAAGCTCTCAAAACCGCATCGGGAGGTAACGATTATGTTGGTACGTCTGCAACCTTTCCAAGAATTGGAATCCATGCGTCGGCAATTCGATCGCTTCTTTGAAGATGCTTTGGGGGAACTGCCCCGCAACGAATGGATGCCGGCGGCGGAACTGCAAGATCACGGTGATGTCCTTCACTTGCGCTTGGCCATTCCAGGCATCGATCCCGCTCATTTGGATATTCAAGTGACCAAGGATGCAGTGCGCATTGCCGGTGAACGACGCAGTGAACAATCCCAAAACAAGGATGGTCTGCTCTGGAGTGAGGTTCGCTACGGCAAGTTTAGCCGGGCGATCGCCTTGCCGGTGGAAGTCCAAAACGAAGGCACGACCGCCGATTACCGGGATGGTTTTCTCACGTTGACCATGCCCAAGGCGGCCGCGGCCAAGTCCTTCAAGGTGACCCTCAACCCGGCCATCTCAGCGACCGAAACCAGCGCGAGCTAGGGCCAAGGCTCAAGGTGCCGCGATCGCCACGGGGCTGGCGGTTTCCGGCTCGGCGATCGCGGCATCCACCAAATCGGCCAAAGCATGAATAAAGACCGGATCGGTGTTCAGGGCCGGTACCCGCTCAAACCGATGGATACCCACCGCTTCGGCCAACTCACGGTACTCGATATCGATTTCCTGCAGGGTTTCGATGTGTTCCGATACAAAGCTGATGGGTACCACCACCAAATCGCCGATCCCACGGCGGGCGATCGCCGCGATCGCGTCTTCGGTGTAGGGCCGCAGCCATTCCACGGGCCCGACGCGGCTCTGGTAAGCCAAGGTGTGGGCATTGAACCGCTCGTACTGCCGCCGCAGCAGGTTCATAATTCCATCCACACAGTTTTCAATCTCGGCCTGGTAGGAGTCCCCGTATTGGGTGACGTACTTGGTCGGCACGCCGTGGGCACTAAAGAAAATGTGGGCCTCGTCGGGGTTGGCAAAGGTGGCAATGCGGCGGTCGATGCTTTCAGCCATGGCCCGCAGATAACCCGGCGCGTCGTGCCACGACCGAATCACAATTTTCTCGACTTTTTGCAAGGCCGGCCGCTGCTGCCACAACTGGGCCAGGCGATTCAGGCTGGAGCCGGTGGTGCTGATGGAAAACTGCGGATACAGCGGCAAGACCACCAGGGTTTCGATACCGTCAGCTTCGATTTGGGCCAGGGCCTCTTCGGTGAAGGGATGCCAATAGCGCATGGCGACGTAGACCTTCGCCGCCGTTCCCCGCTCGGCCAAAACATCCGTCAGGGCTTGGGCCTGCTCGTCGGTGATCCGCCGGAGGGGCGACCCCCCCCCAATGGCCGCATAGTTCTCCCGTGTGACCGGCGATCGCGAGGCGGAAATCAGCGCCGCTAGGGGTTTCTGCAAAAACGGGATGGGCAATCGCAACAAATCGGGGTCGGCAAACAGGTTGTACAGGAACGAGTACACGTCCTCCAACCGCTCGGGCCCCCCCAAGTTCAACATCAATATCCCCAGCTTTTTGCCCATGGTTCCCCTTCTTCCCTGGCGGTGCGGTGCCATTCATCCCTGGTATCTTAACTTTTGTTTACAAAAACGGCTATGGTAAGAAATACCTGATGCCACAATTTTCTAGACGCTCTTTTGGTTTTTAATCACTTTGGCTTTGATCGCTTTGTCTTCAAGCGCTTTATGACTTGGGTTCATCGGACTTGGCTCAAAACCGGAGCGGTTGTTTTATCCTACACGTTTGGTCAGAAAACCAGAGGCTAGAATACCGACAGGCAGCAAAAATGGGCAATGAACGCGGCGGATAAGGCTCTGGGAATTGATTTGGCGACCAAAATTGCGGGCACGGTGACGCTGTTTACGTCGATGTTTCCAGCGGCGCGGGCGGATTTGCGCCCCTGGGCGGCGGATGACGATACCCGCTCGTTGGTGGACCCCGATTCCATCGATCTCAGTTTTTCGTTTCCGGGGGTGAATCGGCGCATCCCGAGCCGCTGTTTGTTGGTGCAGATTCGCCTGTTTGAAGGGCGGGTG
>DMPD01000243.1 GCA_003456125.1 Cyanobacteria bacterium UBA8156
AAACGGAGAGGATTGCCCGCCCCCCTGCCGGACTAATTCCTGCACTAAATCCTGACCGGCTTCGGCATCAAAGGTGAGCGAGCGCACCGGATAGGTTTGCTTCAGGGCTTGGGTCAAAAACACCGTCGCATCGTAGGCGTTGTCAAACAGAATGGGTTTCCCCGTCTCTGGATCGATCGCCTTTTCAAAGAGGGCATTGCTCTGTTCCCGCAAAAACGGCCGCAACGTGTCCGGTACCTGTAGGTATTTACGGGCGATCGCCGGACTGCTGTAACGCCGGGACGTCTGCCGCAGCAATGCCACATTGCGCATCGGCACCGACGAAATCACGGTGTAGGTCAATTCCGGCGGCAGGGGCCCCGGGGCCCGGATGCCTCCCGCATCGTCCAAGTCCAACTGCTGGCTAGGAAAAAACACCCGATAGGGAACCGCCGCCGTCGGCACCAAATTTGGAAAATTCTCCGCCACGATGGTGTAGGTCTGAATCACTTCCCGGTTGTTGCGGCTGAAAAAGGCACTGCCCAAGGCCGGTGGGATGTAAAACTCGTAGCTGTTGGGTTGTCGCTCCAACGTGCGCACCCGTCCGGCCGTTTCCGCAAACCGCCAGCCCTTGCCCGTGTATTCGTCGTAGGCCAACACCCGCCAAAACAGCGGCGCTTGCGATCGCACCCGCATGGCTAACTGGGGTTTGGGCTCTTGCGTCTGGCCCGTTTCCTGAATTTCTTCGCCAAACAAAGGGGGCAACAGACCTTCGTCGGCTTGGTCTCCCCCATTGCCGCCGTTGCCGACCGTACCGTTGGTGGCGCCGTTGCCTTGGGCATTGTTGTTCGGGCGGCCCGGATTCAAAATGGTGCCGGGGGCCACCTCCCGCTGAATCGTGACGTTCAGGCTCACCGGAAAAGCCCGCAATTGGTAGCCGCTGAACCGAGGCAGCGCCAAAAAGATGCCCAATCCCAACAGCAGTACCAACACAAACAACGACAGCAGCCCCGCCGGTGTTAACCCCAACTGCTTAATCGCAAAACCCCGGGGCGGCAACTGCAACCGCGAACGGTAATCCAAAACCAACACCGGCAGGGCGATCGCCAAAAACAGCAGCAGCCACAGCCCAAACACCATGGTTTGACCGATGGTGCCCGCCACCCCCAGCAAAATCAAGCCGATCACGCTGGAATACCCCAAATCTTTGCGGCGGGGCAAATCAAAACTGTGCAACACCTGCAACTGAATCAGCAGCCGCGCCAACAGCAGTCGGGTTTCTTCAACTTGATTGACCAAATCGCTCAAAAACACCACCAGCATGGCAATCATGGCGATCGCAATGCAAAACTTCACCGGTAGGTTGCGCCGCTTGCGGGCGTACCAGCCCCACCCCGCCCCCACGGCACTCAGGGGCACCGCCCACAGGCTAAAGGTTTGGCTAGCGGCAACATCCGTGGCCGCAATCCCGATAAACACCAGCAATTGCACCAAAACCCGCAACAAAATCGACTCTTCTGGAGCCTCCGCCGACCACCGGCTAGCGTTTGAGGTTCCAGGCTGCGAGACCGTCCCGATCATGATTCTCCCTCCTCGACCAAAGTGGGTGGTACCAGCGTCACTGCCACCACCGTATCCTCCGCATCCAGTTTTTGAATGCGCACCCCCCGCGCCGTCCGCGACTGGCAGGCGATCGCATCCACGCTCTGACGGGTGACAATGCCCCGCTCGGTCACCAAAGCGAATTGATCCCCCGGCTGCACCAACCGCAACGCCGCCAAGTGATCTTCGCCGGACTTAAATTTGGTCACCATCAACCCCTTCCCTGCCCGCTTCTGAATCCGGAACCGGTCGATGGGCACCCGCTTGCCGTAGCCTCTCTGGGTTAGCACCAACACCCACGGCCCCCGCTCTTTCTCGCAATTTTCTTCGGTGAGCGCTTCCTGACCGTTGTCGCTCCCCACTTCCATCTCTATATTTTCATGTTCTCCTTCCTCATCGCCCTCTTCCACCTCGCCGATGCCCGCCGGCAAAATGTCGGTGCTGACGATTTCATCCCCCGGGGCCAATTTGAAGGCCCGTACCCCCCGCGTGTCCCGTCCCATGGGCCGCAATTGCTCGTCGTCGGTGCGAAACCGGATCGCCATCCCCGATCGCGAACCCACGATCGCCGTGTTGTCGGAACGAGCCCGCCGCACCCACCGCAGCTCGTCCTGATCTTCCAGGGAAATCGCGATCAAGCCCTTGTTGCGAATCTGGGCAAAGGCGGACAACTTGGTTTTTTTGACGTAGCCCCCCCGCGTCAACATCACCAAATACTCATCTTCTGTGAACTCACTGACGGACAGTACCGAGGTGATTTTCTCATCCGGTGCAATTTGCAACAACTGCACGATCGCCGTGCCCCGGGCCGTCCGACTGGATTCGGCGATCTCGTAAGCCTTGAGGCTGTACACCTTGCCCCGATCCGTGAAAAACAACAGGCGATCGTGGCTGCGGCACCCCAAAAAGTGCTGCACCGCATCGTCGTCTTTGATGTTGGCCCCGGCTTTGCCCCGGGTGGCCCGGTTCTGGGCGGCAAAGGTATCGGCGGCAAACCGCTTGATGTACCCCTGACCGGTCAACAGCACCAGCATTTCCCGGTTGGCGATCAAGTCCGCATCGTCGATTTCCCCTTCGGCCTCCAAAATGCGGGTGCGGCGGGGAGTGGCATACTCGGTGGCGATCGCCTCCAGTTCGGCGACGGTGATGGCCCGCACCCGCTCCGGCTTGGCCAAAATGTCCCGCAGATCGGCAATTTTCAGGGTGAGTTCGGCGTGTTCCTGCTGAATTTTGGCCGCTTCCAAAGCGGTCAACCGCCGCAGTTGCATCTGCAAAATGCCGTCGGCCTGCACCTCGCTGAGGGCAAACCCGTCCATCAAAGCCGCCTTCGCGGCCGCCGTATCTTCGGCACCGCGGATAAGGGCGATCGCCCGATCCAGATCCCCCAACGCCGCCAACAACCCTTGCAACAGGGTGTCCCGCTCCTCCGCCTTGCGCAATTCGTAGCGGGTGCGCCGCCCGATCACCTCGTAACGAAAATCCAGAAACACCAACAGCGCCTGCTTGAGGCTGAGGGTACGGGGTTCCCCATCCACCAACGCCAACAGGTTGCAACTGAAGCTGGTTTGCAGCGGCGTGGATTTGTACAGGTTGTTCAGGACAACTTTGGCGTAGGCGTCCCGCTTCAGTTCAATCACGATCCGCATCCCGTCGCGATCGCTCTCGTCCCGGATGTCGGCAATACCTTCCAATTTCTTGTCGTTGACCAACTCGGCAATGCGCTCGATGATGGCTGCCTTGTTGGACTGGTAGGGCAACTCGGTGACGATGATGGCTTCCCGTTCCGGCCGGCCGGGGGCCTGCACCGTCTCGATTTCTGCCACCGCCCGCAGGGTGACCGAACCCCGCCCCGTGGCATAGGCACTGCGGATGCCCTCCCGTCCCAGAATGAGGGCCCCCGTCGGAAAATCCGGCCCCGGCACGTAGCTCCACAACGAAGTGTCCAGCAAATCGGGATCGCGCACCAAGGCGATCGCCGCCTGCACCAACTCCCCGAGGTTGTGGGGTGGAATGTTGGTGGCCATGCCCACGGCAATGCCGGCGGAACCGTTCAACAACAGGTTGGGAAACCGGGCGGGCAACACCAGGGGTTCCTGTTGCGAGCCGTCGTAGTTGTCGCCAAAATCTACGGTCTCGGCTTCGATGTCCCGCAGTAGGGCAAACTGCGAAAGCCGGGTCAATCGGCATTCCGTGTACCGCATGGCGGCCGGTGGGTCATCGTCCATGCTGCCGAAGTTGCCGTGGCCGTCCACCAGGCGTTCCCGCATCGAAAAATCTTGGGCCAGCCGCACCAGGGCATCGTAAACCGCCGAATCGCCGTGGGGGTGGTATTTCCCGATTACGTCCCCCACCACCCGCGCACACTTGCGGAACGGGCGATCGCTGCTGAGGCCCAACTCGTGCATGGCAAACAGGATGCGCCGATGGACGGGTTTCAGACCATCGCGGGCATCGGGCAGCGCCCGCCCCACAATCACGCTCATCGCATATTCGAGGTAGGAGCGAGACATCTCGCTACCCAAATCGGTAGGGATAATGCGTTGCGGCGCTGTGGCGGTCATGCCAATTTACGGTAAACGTACTCGCCCATTATACTTGCGCCACTTGCCCTGTCCTGCGATGAACCAAGCGCAAATCCTGGGGTTGCTGCTGGGTACAGCCGTGGGCGATGCCTTGGGGTTGCCCTAGGAAGGGTTGTCACTGCAGCCAATCTTTTGCGCTAAAAAGA
>DMPD01000140.1 GCA_003456125.1 Cyanobacteria bacterium UBA8156
CGTGTAGTACACCAAACCATTGACTCCACTGCCACCCTGTAGGTACAGAATGCGGGCCGTCGGTTCCACTGCAATGCCCGGCACATTGAAGGCATTTTGGAACTCCGCCGGGGCGATCGTGTTGCTGGTGGTAAGGCCAAAAGCGGGTCCGTTCAGCACAATCACATCGTTGAAGACGCTATCCGTCGCAATGTTGAAAATGCCATCCGGTGTGCGATCCACGAGCAAGTTAGACGCAAAGTCGGCAATCAAGTCGGTGGCTTCGGTTGGGGCATTGAACACAAAGCGATTGCCCGGCTTTACAAGGCTGCCTGGAACAACCGCATTCTGAATGAGGTTGCCTGTAAAAGTACCCAAATCACGACCGCCAAAGATGGTGTCGGCCCCCAAACCGCCAATGATGGTGTCGTTCCCCAGGCCCCCAAAGATCAAGTCATTGTCGGCACCACCGTCAAGGATATCATCGCCCTCACCGCCATTGAGAGTATCGCGCCCGGCTTGACCTTGGAGGATGTCGCTGCCCGTATCCCCGCGTAGGTCATCGTTGCCCACGCCGCCGTCGATCGAATCATCTCCCTCACCGCCGCTCAGCACATCGTTACCAGCAGCACCAAACATCAGATCGTTGAGGGTGGTACCGACCGCGCGATCGTTTCCTGGTGTACCCGGTAAAAACGAAACGTTTACCGCATCGTCGGTCACGTACCCATCCGCCGTGTCCTGAAGAAGGGCATACCCATTGGGCGCCAGTAACCTTAACCGGAAGGCTTCGATCCCTTCACCCGTGAGGTCATCAATGGGAAATGCTTGCAGGGTCGTAAAAGACTGTCCCGCTGGAATCACCAACGTGCCCAAAGGCAAGTCAGGGCGATCCGTTTGCGCCAGCGTGAAGTCCACACCCACCCGCGCAATGTTGGTGGTGCTGCCTTCCGCAATGGTCCGGTCTACCACCACATAATTTACGGTCAGAGGCTGGCTGAGGTCACCGGTGCGTCGAATCGTGAACGTAGCGGTGTCAAAAGTCAACTCCGAAGCAATGGGATCGGTCGGTTCAATGGTGACCGTGGGACCTGTCAGAGGAGGGACTACCGTATTCCCAATCACCTGGATATCTTCGGCTTGGATATTGGGCGCCGCCTGCACCTGGTTACCCGGAGGTGTGGTCGGTACTCCTGCCTGGGAATCCAAACGTGGCGTAAAGATGGCAAACAGTTGGGCATCGCTGGGTAAGACACCCTGGCTCAGGCCAGTCGGCACATAAAACATCTGCCCAGAATCCCGCAGGTACAAAATACGTGCTGTAGATTGAGCCAAAACGCTGGCCGCGTTGCGGGCGCTTTGGAACTGTTGCGGCGAAATGTTGCCACCCGCGCTCAGTCCGGCAAAGCCTGCCGCATCCAACACCACCAAATCTCCCGGATCCCGAGCCGGAGGAATGGGCTGCCCATCGGGCGGCGGCGGCGCAAAACCACCCAGTTCGACAAAGTCTGTAACAACGTCCACACCGTTGCCAGGGCTGCGGAAGACAAATTTATCGGTTCCCTCTCCGCCAACCAAGGTATCCGCTCCCAAACCACCGTCCAATTGGTCATTCCCAGCACCGCCGTTCAACACATCGTTGCCAGTGTCGCCCACTAGGGTGTCATCCCCCGCCAAACCGCTCAAAATATCGTTGCCCGGCCCCCCAAACAAGCGATCGCCCGACGCATTGCTACCGGTCACAATGTCATCCACCGGGGTACCGGGGAAGAAGGTCACGTTGCCCACATCCCCCGTATCCGGGCTATCCAACAACTGCACCGTCGCCGAGGGATTTTCCACCGAAACACGATAGCCCAGGGAATCCACCACACTCACTACAATGGTTTCGGGAGGCTGTTCACCAATCGCCTCTTCGATTGGCACCACCCGCAAGTACACCGCATTCTCCCCATCGGGAATGGTCACGGTTACGTTGGTACCCGCCAAAATAGCCACCAGCTTATTACCTTGGGCATCAAACACATCGACGGTGTAGTCCACACTGTTGATGGCTGTTCCAGAAATGTTGAGGCGCACCGGCAAATTGCCTGTCGTGGTGGAGCGTCGCAGCTCAATCACCCCCGTATTGAAGCCTACTCCTGGTTCTGTAACCAACCCAAACAGAGTAGTGATGCGAATCAGTTCTCCTCCTGGCACCTCCGGTGGTATGGCCGGTCGGGGAGTGCGACTGAAGGCCACCGCATTGGCATTGGTGTTTACAATCCGTACCGCTGCTTGGGGGGACTGCCCCTGCACCGGATAGGAAATCACCGTATCGGCTCCCACCTGAGAAATCAGCAAGTTGCGGGGATCACCGTCAAACACAATGTAATCTTCCGCTGGATTGAAATCGGCGATGGTGTTCACATCTCCGGGGGCCGGCGCCGTCGCCGGAATCACAAAACCATCACGACCCGGGCCGCCAAACAGGGTATCGCTGCCCGACCCCCCATCCAAGATGTCATCACCGGCACCGCCCACCAGGGTATCGCTGCCGCCCCCACCCCGCAGGGTATCGTTGCCCTCGCCGCCCGCTAAAAAGTCGTTGCCCCCTTCGCCTTCCAGCAGGTCATCGCCAAGGCCGCCATCCAACGTATCGTTGCCAGCACCGCCTACCAAGGTGTCATCACCGACTTGGCCCAGCAACACATCGTCCCCCGGGCCACCGAACAGCAAATCGTTGCCGCTGCCCCCCTCAATCGAATCATCCCCGGCCAAGCCCCGCACGGTATCGTTGCCTTCGCCGCCAAAGATGGTGTCCCCTACTTCCGGGGTGTTGGCCCCCACCACACTGTCGTTGCCCGGGCCCGCAATCACCCGCGCCCCGTTCTCGCCATTGACAATGATGATGTCATTGCCGCCCACACTTCCCGAAGCATCCATCAGACCAGAGCCAATGATCAAACTCCCGGTTTGCTGGAACGTGCCCGTCGCCACAAAATTCCCCGGAGGCGGTGTATTGGGAGCAACCACTGTCCCCAGTTTCACTTGGTTAGCCTGAGGAATACTGGTGAGACCGGTCACCCGGGTTTGGCCGCTGCCGTTGTAGTTGAACTCCAAACTCCCCGCGTTGATGCCCACCAAACCCAAGTTGGGCTGCGGCGGCGTGGTGGTGATGCGGAATAGCTCCGGCACAAAGGGGCCGCTGTCGCCTAATTGCAACACATCGTTGCCCACTTGGAAGTTTTCAATCAGCGCCCGCTGGGGATCGCTGAGGTTGCGGGTAAACGTGCTCCGACCGTTGCCGAAGTAAGGGCTGAAATTGCTCAGGCGATCGATCACCACCCCCAAGTTCCCCGGCGCTCCCGGCAAAATCGGACTGGGGTTCACCGGCGGTACCGGCGTATTCAAAGCACTCAACAAACTGGTGAAATCATCCAGACCCAACGCGCTGTTGAAGTTTTCCAGAATGGCCAGCTGCTCACCGCTGACCGAAAAAATGGTAGCTACGTTGGTGACCCCATCTTGCACAATCCGCAGGTTGGAAAACAAAATATCTTGCAGACCGATTTTGTCTTGACCTTTGACGAAGTCCTTGATGATGTTGGTGCCGCGCCCAGGGGCAATTACAAGAAGGTCGTTGCCGGGGCCCCCCACCAGGGTGTCGTTGCCCAAATCCCCAAACAAGACATCGTTGCCTTCGCCGCCTTCCAGATAGTCATCGTCTTGACCACCGTAGAGGGTATCGTTGCCCACTTCCCCAAACAAAAAGTCTTTGCCTTTGTTGCCAAACAAGAGGTCATCCCCCACCCCCCCGCGCAACAAATCTTCGTTTTGTCCACCAAATAGAGCATCGTTCCCAGCGCCACCGTCCAGGGTATCGCTGCCAATGTTGCCGTAGAGGGTGTCGTTGCCGTCGTTGCCAACGATGCTGTCGTTGCCATCGAGACCGCGAATTTCATCTGCCTGCGGAGTCCCCACGATCGTATCGCTGTCGGGCGTACCCAACGTCAGCCTCACACCGGGAGTCACAACGATAATAGCCATAGTTTTGTTTGCCCAGAATAGCTCTTTACGATAGTTTGGTAGTCTCGTGGAACGTCCGCATCGCAACAACCACCAAGCCAATCTCAAAAGGCATTACCAACGACCTGTCCATCGTGGCATCGCATTCAGAAACTGACCAAGACTTTTCGCGATTTTCACTGCCAAAAAACAAACCAGGAATGAATCGGAAGACTCATTTCCCAACTTCATTTCCCCACAGCTACTGCATGTCGTATGGAGATTGCGGACAAAGCACCCAATGTTTTGGCCTGAAGCCAGAAATACCCAAGACACCTCTCAGAGTTGCTCGGGAGTATGCCCTGTTTTGGCACTGTCTAGTCGTCCACTAAGATTTCCGTCCAAGGCTGTACCCAAGTTGCACGGCCACCCTCATCGTGCTTTCCTGGATTCCTTGATGGTTTGGTACCGCAGCCGCTTGACACCGCAATGGCACCACCGCGATCCCGAGAGATCGCCCAGAAAACGGCTCTTTTAAGACGGTTAAAGCCTATAGACTGACCCCCGGCTTTACGAGATAGGAATTGGTAGGAAGCCGTGCGGGAAGCTGCAGGACTCTTTGGCGTTTTTCAGAAAGCCGAAGGTTTTTTTGCCAATCTGCGCAGCAAAACCTTCGGAGTGTGGGCTAGGTTGTGGGGGATAAGTCGTAGACAATGTCGCCGAACCTTTGGGGCTCTCTGCATTTTTGGAATGCACGGAACAATGTAGAGTCTAGCCAAGAATTCAACTGTCCTGAATTCTTGCACGAAATTGTCGGCCGGTGAGTTTGAGACGGGTTTGGGTTGGCATTGGTAGGGTGCTGACGAGGTAACTACTGGAGTAGGAGATACATGGGCATTCGAATTGTCTCCATCGTAGATGGACTGGGAAATCCGATTGGTGGCGGCACCGTTGTGGAGTCGGCTCCCTCGAACGAACGGCTAATCCGTATTACGGTACAAGGGGAGGCTTCTACCAACATCAATGCCGATCCGTTGGAAAATACGGGGGTTTTGACTTTTGGTGGTTCGGCGGTACGAGGCCGGGACTTCTTTGCCCCGGATCGGGTAGAAATTGGCCCCTTGCTGCCGGGTCAACAAAGAACGATCAGCATCTCGGTCTTGGACAACGATTTTGCCCAGGGCGATGTGGAGCTTGCAATCCAGTTGGAGCCTCTGTCCCCTGCGAGCCGGGTGTTGAGTCCAGCAATCGATACCAGTATTCTGATTATTGACAATGAACCCGTAGCCCCCCCCGTGGCTCCGCTAGGGCAACTGCTGTTTGTGCCAGCGGTGTACGCGGTGGACGAAGGGGCTGGCTCGGTGACGGTGAACCTCCGGTACACGGGAGGCGGGGCTTTTGGTCTACAGAGCTTCAGGGTGCGTCTGGTACCGGGCATCGCTACCGATGAACCCGGTAATGGCAACGATCCGCGGTTTGGGGACTATCGCGCAATTGAGTTTCAGGAGTTTCAATTTGGCGCCAACCCTGGCTCAGGAGGCAATGTTGGGTTGCGGGAAGCTCGGAATTTTGCCATTACTATTCCGATCAATGACGATCGCGAGGTGGAAGGCAATGAGGTGTTCTACCTAGATCTGGAGTCGGTTTCCGGGGCCTTTGGCGGCGAATTTGGCGGCGATCGCGCTTCGATTGTGATTATTGACAATGACGAGGTGGCGACCAACAGTCCGTTCTTTTTGCAGACACCGGTGCCTCGGGTGGGTACCCCCACCGCCGATCTGTTGATTTTGACCGACAACAACGACGTGCAGTTTGGCAATCAGGGCAACGACACCATTTTTGGTCGTGGCGGCAACGATACGTTGTACGGCGGTCAAGACAACGATTTCATCGATGGTGGCGATGGCAACGATGTTTTGTTTGGCAACAAGGGCAACGACATCCTCTTTGGCGGCAAAGGCAATGATTTGATTTTTGGCGGCCAGGGCGATGATTTCATCGAGGGTGGCGCGGGCAACGACACCCTGTCGGGAGACATGGGCAACGATACGTTGAGTGGCGGTGCCGGCTCTGATGTATTCGTGTTGCGGGGGAATACCCAACTGAATTTCATTTTGGATTTTCAGCCGGGGACAGATTTGCTGGCCCTGTCGGAGGGGATTCAATTCCAAGATATTTTGATTGCGCCCCGGGGCCCGGCCGGTCAAGATACGGAGATTCTGTTGCGCAATAGCAATGACTCGTTGGCGATCCTGAAGAATACTTCGGCTTCGCAAATCAATGCGAGCAATTTCATTGTGTTGCCCAATCCCTTCTCTTTCTTCTAACGCTTGCGCTGAACTAGAAAACCCCCAGCCGGATTATGGGTTGGGGGTTTTTGGTTGCTTGCGCTCTGGTTCAGGCTTGAACCTGTTCTTCCGCTCGTTCGAGGAGGTTTTCGGCTTGATGCTCGGCTTGAAGCCGCTGTTGGGCGGTTGCTTCCCGCGCTTCTTCGGCAATGCCGCTGGGGGAGTCTGCTAATTTTTCCGTGGCCCGCTCCAAGAGGTTTTCTTGGTGGTGTTCGGCTTGGCGCCGCTGCTGGGCGGCGGCTTCTCGGACTTGTTCGTCGATGTTTTCCATGGCAATGACCCGGTGGATGGCCTCATTGTAGGGGCCGTGCTTGGGTGCTCAGGGGCTTTGCCCACAAAACGCTACACACAGAAACGGGGCTTTACACGGGAGGTACGGCAAGTGCCATGGCATTCAGGATGAGTTCGGCTTCAACGCTGCCCCAAATTCCCCGAAACAGGAGAAGTGGGAGCAAAGAAAACAAACGGCGAAAAGGATGCCCTAAGCATTGTCTCCGGCTATACCTTCGGCGCCCCACGGGTTGAGAAGGATACCTAGAATTTACGAGAACAACGAGCTCAGGCCGACTGTCTGGCGAGCCAACGGCAAGCTCTGGGTCTGGCCTAGGAGTTGGAACTGCGGTTGAAGAAGGTCAACAACAGCGACAGGCCGGCCCCGAGGGGAGCCGACCAGGAATTACGGGAGCCTGGTACCGCTTGCCACAGGGCGATCGCCGGTGCGACCCCAAACAGTACGCCCAGGCTGGCCGGGATGGCAAACCCGCTGTCCAGTTGAGTCAGGGTGATGGCGGCGCCAAAGGCAAAGTTCACGAGGTAAACCACCAGGGGAAAGGTCAGGGCCGCGCGATCGCGGGGGGGGGTCAATTCGGGCCAGAGCAAGGAGCCGACGGTCATAAACACGGCGCCGGTACCCACCCAACCCGTGAGGTTCCGGTAGGGCATCCCAAAAAATTCGCCGGCATCCTGAAACTCCCAGAACGGGTAGGGCGCTTGGCTCATGGCGGGATCGAGCACTAAATCCCAAGCGGTTAGCAAAATCGACCCCAGGGCGATCGCCCCCAGTTTTTGCGGCCAACCGGTGACCCCGCGGGCGGCCAAGCCGGCCCGGGCCAAAATGTAGGTGCTAAAGCCCAGGTAAAACCAGGAGAGGGGAATCGTAAACGGCACCAAACCGGCGACCTTGTAGCCCAAACCGCTGAGGTAACTGTAGTGACCAAACGGAAACCCGGTGCTGGTACCCAACAATTCGCTGCCCAAGGATAGGGCGATCGCCGGTAGGGCAAACCCTAGCAAATTGCGCCAACCGAAGGTGCGACCGCCGTAGAGGGCTACCGCCAATGCCCCCAAAACAATGTAGGTAGTCCCCCCGGCCGACATCCCCCAGGCAAAAACCTGCATCCCTAGGGGTGACAACTGGGCAATAAAATCGGTGTTGGGGAGCACCAACAACAGCCCCGCCAGGCCAAACACCATGGCAGCGATGTGGGCCCACAGCCCTATCCGCTGCACTTGGCCCAGCAACGTTAACGGCTCGACTAACGGCTCGCTTAACGGCTTGGTCAAGGGGGCGGCAGCATCCTGGGAACGCTCCATCGGTCTCTCCTCATCGCTGGTTCACTATTCTTAATAATACCTTGACCCCAAGCGATTGGCTCTTATTTTCCTGCATCCAGTCCCAATTGGCGACGGGCTTCGTAGAGGGCGATCGCCACGCTCACCGACAGGTTGAGGCTGCGCACGGCGGTTTGGGCCATCGGGATGTAAACCGTCGGGTGTTGGCGGGTGAGATCGGGGGGTAGTCCATCGCTTTCGCACCCAAACAGGAGCCAGTCCCCCGGCTGGTAGGCGTACTGCCGAAGATGGTGGGTGCCGTTGGTATCGAAACACACCCAGCGTCCCTTGGCCACCTGGGCAAATTGTTCGAGGTTGGGGTGCACGGTGACCTTGACGTGGGGCCAATAGTCAATGCCCGCCCGCTTGAGGTGGCGATCGTCAATCCGAAAGCCCAGGGGTTCAATGAGGTGTAGGGGGGTGCCGGTGGCGGCACAGGTGCGGGCAATGTTGCCGGTATTGGGGGGAATTTGGGGATGCACCAAAACAACGCGGAGCATGGTTCCAGTCAACGATGATCTTAGCCATGCTAATCGCCGTGCTGGAAAATGCGAAAATCTCGGGACAATCTGCCGATTTCTGGCCTAGCTTACCTCGGTATAATCCCTCCTATAGTCTTGTTGCCAGAGCTTGGTTGGGCCCAACATGCGTAATTTCTTCTCGCTTCACCGTGCAGTCCCGGCTCTCCTTCTGGGGGCAGCACTGTGTGGCGTTAGCCCTGTGTGGCTCCCCCGGCCGGCCGCGGCGCAAACCGAAGCGACAACCTTTGTCCTCCAAAGCATTGCGATTGAAGGGGGGACGGTGTTCCCCGAAGCCACTTGGAACCCTTTGGTGCAGCCCCTCTTGAATCGGCCCATTACTTTGACGGCCCTGCGAGAATTGGCGGCCCAAATCACCCAACGCTATCAAGACAACAATTACATCACCTCGCGGGCGATCGTGCCGGCGGGGGCGATCGCCAACGGGCGGGCCACCATCCGCATCCTCGAAGGCCGCATTGCCCGGGTGGATTTGGAGCGTGCAACCGACAGCCCCACCCGCCTGGCCGAAACCTATTTGCGGGAACGCATTGCTTTGGGCTTGGGGGTGCCCTTCGATTTTGGTCGGCTGGAAGATCAATTGCAGTTGTTGCGTACCGATCCGCTGATCGCCGATATTCGGGCCACCCTGGCGGCCGGCGAAGGGGAAGGGGAAAGCATCCTCCGCATTGTCTACAAAGAAGCTCCCTCCTTCAGCGGCACCGTAGGAGTAGACAACTACGGCAATGCCGCTTCCGGGATTTACCAAGGTACCGTTGCCCTCCAGGAAGCCAATTTGACGGGGGGGGGCGATCGCCTCTTTGGCAGCTACGGGCGATCGGGCAATTCGGACAACGTGGCCCTTGGCTATCAAGTACCTATGGGCGCCCAAGGGGCCAGCCTGAGCGTGCGGGCTAGCCTTGGCCAAAACCCGGTGACCGAACCGCCCTTCGATACCCTCAACATTCGCACCGAGTCCCAGGTGTACGAGCTGGCTTACCGCCAACCCCTGGTGCGCAATCCCCGGAACGAAGTGGCCCTCAATTTGGGGTTGGGCATCGAACGCAGCAACGCTTTCTTGGACGGTCAATCGTTCAACTTCCAGAATCAGCAGTTTGGGGATGGATTGTCCCAGGCGACGGTATTGCGATTTGGCCAGGAAGCCCTACGGCGAGATGAGCGGGGGGCCTGGTCCTTGCGATCCACCTTTCACGTGGGACTGGAGGCCTTGGGGGCTACGGTTCGCGCAGACGGCTCCCCCGACGGCCGCTTTTTCTACTGGAGCGGGCAGGTCTTGCGGGTACAGCGGTTGGGCTTGGATCGGGACACCCTGTTGCTGGTGCGGTTGGGGGCCCAACTCACGGGCGATCGCCTGCTTTCTTTGAACCGCTTCAGCATTGGCGGCCCCCAATCGGTGCGGGGCTACCGACAAAACCAAGTGACCGGCGATAGCGGTTTGTTGGCTTCCTTGGAGTTTCAGGTGCCCATTGCCCGCGATGAAAACGACAACGGCATTTTGAAACTGTTGCCCTTTATGGATGTGGGCACCGTCTGGAATACGGATGGCTCCACCGTCAGTGGCTTGCCTCAGACCTTGGCGGGGGTGGGTCTGGGTCTACAATGGGAATTTGCCCCCACCTGGAACCTGCGGGTGGACTACGGCATTCCCCTCAATCGGGTGACCAACGCCACCAACAACCTGCAGGATGCGGGTTTGTACTTCTCGGTATCCGGCCGTCTTTTCTAGGGAAAGCCGTCTTTTTTAGGGAAATCAGGGCCAGTAACGGCCTTCCGGCACCGCGGCCTGCACCGCCGCCCGTACCAAAATCGAAACGCCCGCCAGGGCGGCCCCGATCGCCGTCCAAGGGAGCCAAGCAGCCCGGGACAGCAGGGCTACCCCCGCCCCCCCGAGG
>DMPD01000015.1:0-2972 GCA_003456125.1 Cyanobacteria bacterium UBA8156
GTAGAATGGCGCTCGGATTCTAGGCTGTGGTTCCAGAACCCCCACAGCAAGCGACGGCTGGAGGCTTCGGCGAGCCAACCGCCTCGTTCTCGGCTGATTTCCAGAGCCTGTTGCAACAGCGTATCGACTGTCTTGAATACCGTATACGGGAGTTGTTCCGCAAGGGAGGTCAGCCCAGCGGCGGGTATCACTTCCACGGCCAAAAGGGTCACTTCCTGTTCTCGGGCGGCGATCGCCATGCCCTCGCCTGCACCGGTGCCCGCCCGGAGGCGATCGCGTTTGCGGTTCAGCCACAGGATGGGATCGATAGCATTTAACAGCACCTCCAGCTTGAAACTCAGACTGGTGGCTTTCTGGGGCGCTTTTTCTAAAACACTCAAGCCCAGACCCAGCGCCCGGATTGCCTTCCCGGTGTCGTTGGGAACGTTCTGGCGCTGGGCGGTCAAACGATAAAGCTCCGCCATGTCGTGTAGGGTCAAGGCGTAGGGAGCCACCAAGCCCTGTTCTTCAAACGTCATCGAGGCATCCAGAAAGTAATCCTCGGCCGTTTCCGCCAACTGGCTATCCCAATCCGTCTGCTGGGTCAGGCGCTGGGTCAGGATGCAACCCATCATCCGATTGACGTGGGCCCACCCCACGGCCGAAGTCAGGGCTTCAAATCGGGGGGCCGCATCCCCTTCCACCAAGGTCTGGGCGCGCTCACAGTTTCCTTCGCCCAATTCGATTTCGGCCAGATTGAGGTACAGGTACGCCGCTTGTTGCAACTCATAGGGGCTGGTACGCCCTGCCAAAGCGGTACGGGTACATTGCCGCGCCCACTCCCAATTGCGGCGTGCGGCCGCTACGCGCCCCAATCCCGCCCACACTTGCAACTTCAGGTCAACCTCCCCGAGGTCTTCGGCTAAAGCCAAGGCCTGCTGGTAGTACACCTCCGCTCGGTCGTGCAAATACGATTGCTGGTGCAAATGCCCCAACAACACCAAGGAAAGGAGGCGATCGGGATTGTTCGGCGATCGGCGGGCCAGAGAGCGTTCAAAGTGAAACAGGGCAGCGTGAAAATCGTTGAGAGCGGCGTAATAGCGGCCAAGGCCATCGTCGACTATCGACAAACCCTGGGCATTGTCCCCGAAAGCTCGGTTCGCCGCCCGTAAATGCACCAAAGCATCCACAAAATTGCGCTGCCAGATGTACAACAAACCCCGACCGTACATCAGCCAAGCCACCTCCGCACGGTAGACCTTGGCCTGCTGGCACGGTGGATGACTCAACAGTGCTTCCGCCCGCAACAACAGGGTTTTGGCTCGCTGCTGTAAAGCTAGTTGACCCGTTTCAATAAACAACAGCGCTATTTGCACCAAGCTGCGCACCAAAGGCAGAGGATCTTCCGCAGGATGCAGGCTGTTGACAACCGCTTCGGCTTGGGCAATGGCCATAGCTCGATCTAGGGTGCCCAGCCGTTGACCCGGCTCGATTGGATGTAACGTCATATCGCTGGATTCACCCCGGAATTCTTTTGAGCATAGCGGAAAATGGGTTGTGGGCCAATTTGTGGTTTTTAGGCAGTTCTTAGTTGTGGTGTGTTAGAGCCTGCTCCAGGGCTTCATTCAACAAATCTTTGAGGCGCTCCGCCGGTTCGTTGTGAAAGTTGTCCAAAGCATCGAGACCAAGACGCAGGCTCCGAACTCGTTTCCCTTGGTATTGGTAGCGATCGCCGGTATCCATTCCCAGCCGATAGACCTGTGCCAAATCATACAGAGTGCGCGCGTATTCGTAAACCATGCCTTGGGATTCACACAAAACTGTGGCATCTACCAAAAAATCTTCCGCTTGTTCCAGGGTCTGGGGGGTGAGGGATTCTTGGCCCGCCAGGACTTTTTGATAGACCAAGCGCCCGCGGCTGGCCGCAATGTGGGCCTGCAAAACGTTGTTCTCGGTCAGCAGGGCCAAATGGGGCATTACCCCTTCCTGCAACAGTTGCTCTGCGGCTGACCAGTCTTCCTGCTGCAAAGCCACCCGCAGCAAAGCTGTCTGCAATTGGGCAATTTCGTAGCGATCGAAGGGCTCGACCGCCGCATCCAGGGCCTCAAAGGCAAAGGCTGCTGCCATGTCCCCATCTTCTAAAGCCACATAGCTATTCACCAGCCCCACCAGCGCCTGCAACCGGAGGGTGGGGCTGTCGTGGGCGATCGCCAGCTCCAAACTCTGATCACAAATTTCCCGCGATCGCGTCCAGGCTCCACACAATCCCAAAATCTTTGCCAGCAAACAGCCGGCACGCCCTTCTTCTTGGGGCTGGGCTGCGGCCTGCCATCGGGCGATCGCCCCTTCCACACAGGCTACCGCCCGCTCCAGTTTGCCTTTGGCGGCATAGTAACGGCCCAAAGCCTCATCGGTACGGGCGCGCACTGCGGTATCGCCGCCATCAATGGCAGCTCGCCCCAGATACTCAAACGCCTGCGCAAATTCATGGCGCTGTAGGGCCAAGACTCCCCGATTGTAGGCCCAATCCGCTGGAATCGTCTCTCCTTCTGTATTTGCCGCCGTTTCCGCCAACAAAAAGGCGGCATGCACCAGGGCATCTTGCAAATGGGTTTCCAGCAGCACCCGTACCGTCTCCATCCGAGCCAGCAGCCGGTTTTTTGCATCTACCGTTCGATCAAGCGCCACCGCTTCCCAGTAAGAGGTACAAGCTGCCCGGTCACGCCAATACAAATTGTTGTCGTGTTCCACGACGTTCCCTCAGCCAAAACGCTTATTCTCTATGGTACCTAGTTTGCACCCACCCGTAACCCTCTGGCCCACTATCAACCTCGGCCCCAACCCATCTGCTCACAATCCACTCATAAAAAGAGGGAGTAGACCGCAGCCTACTCCCTCTTTTGCCTCTCTCTTGCCTTTCTCTCTTTTGTCTTTTCCTGTTCGGGCTTTCTCTTTGTCTAACCCCTACCCCAGTCTGGGCTTAGTCTGGGCTT
>DMPD01000015.1:3325-9821 GCA_003456125.1 Cyanobacteria bacterium UBA8156
GTCTGGGCTTAGTCTGGGCTTATCCCAGTCTTTGAGCCGGAGGAGCCAAGGCTTCCTGTGTTTTCAGGTAATACCTGACTCCCCTAGCTTGAGAGTTGGAGGTGGGAGCTTAGAACGAGAAGGTGGTACGGATGGTACCTACCACAATCGAGTTGTTCCGGCTGTCGTGGTTCGGGTTGAACACGACAAACACACCCGGCGTGATCGAGATGTTCCGGTTCACTTGGAATCGAATCAAACCTTCCAAGTGGTAGCTGGTGTCGCGATCGTTGTTGGCAGCGATCGTGTTGCCACTGACCCGTGGTTGCTGACCGAAGATAACCCCAGCCAAGTTGCCCCGACCGAACAAATCCGGGAATGCAAACTTCACGTCCCAGGTCAACAAGTCTGCCTTAGCACCCAAAACTCCGGAAGCGCCCGCTTCCGCTTTCGCATTGGCCAAGCCCACCGAGCCCGCAAAGATGAAGCCCGGCGACAACCGCCATTCCATCAAAAAGCCGTAACGATCTGCCGAGGTGTCCACCGAACCAAAGGGACGACCCGACAAGGCACTGCCCGTGCTCGAATCCAGAGAGGCTACGGCTCCGGGCTCAAACGTCCGCATGTACTGCAACGCCAAGGTCAAGTCCCGCGAAGGATTGAACTGCAACTGCGCCCCGGCGCTGTAACCGCCGTTGGTAACACCCGCTTGACCCGTCGCCAAGCCGGCACGGCCATCGTTGGTCAAATACAATGCCGTCAACCGGAAAGAATCACTAGCCCGGTAGGACAAGCCCACGCCCGCACCCTGCTCATTCGAGCGCAGCAACAACGGGTTGTAACGACCAAAGCGCGAGATCGAACCGGCTTCCGCGCTGGCAAGCGGGTTGACCGGATTGAAGATGTCGTCGATGTCCAGACCGCGAGTACCCACAAACGCCGTGAACTGGTTGCCCACCGGGAATTGGTAGAACAACTTGCCCAGAGAAAACTCGTTGTTGGTGTTCGTCTCAAACGACAACCGTGCCATCCGACCACCGCTGGCCGTGGGGATCGCCGCCGCAAAATTGGTCACGTTGCCCGCTTCCAACCGCGTCCGCAACCGATCGCGACCCGTGAAGCTCGTATCAAAGTTCAACCGAATCCGACCGCTGAAGGTGTTGTTCAATTGGCTGGGGTTCAACAACGCACCCGTAGCCGGGTTCCTGAATTCGTTGGCGGTACCCGAATAGGCAAATACGCCTAAAGCGTTCAACTTGGTGGTGGTGGAGAATTGCTGCGCTTCCAGCTTCTCTACTTTGGCTTCCAAGCTGTCTACCCGACCCTTCAAGGCCGCCAATTCCGCCGCAAATTCTTCTTGCAGGCGCTGCAAAGTCGCCAAATCTTCCTTGCTCACCTTGTCGGCCAAACCGGCAGTGATCAACTCGTTGATCTTGTCCAAGCAAGCATTCAGACCGGCGGCGAACTCAAAACGGGTCATGGCTCGCTGACCGCGATAGGTGCGATCCGGATACCCCGCAATACAACCGTAACGCTCTACCAAAGATTGCAGTGCGGTAAAGGCCCAATCCGTCGTCCGCACGTCGCTCAATTGCGAAACCGAGGTGACCTGAGCCGTCCGGGTGCCCCGAGTCATCGGATCGCGGGTAATGTCTTGAATCGAAATCCCTTCGTTGGCGCTGGCCACACCGGCTACAGCTACCGAAGAGCCAGCCGCCAACAGCAACGCTGCTAGCAATTTGGGGCTGGCGGACTGTTTTTGAAATTCCAACATGTTTTCTACAACCTCACGCCGCTTTTTAGTGTACTGCATTCCGCTGCAGGATGCCAACCCGCGCCAAGGGTTCCTTGCCGAGAAACGGGCAGATTCTCTCTCCGAAAAAGGAAAGCTCTGCATCCGAAACCTCTTGGCTCAGTCTTCCTGGCCTCGCTTTCTTTGAAAACCAACGGGTTTTCCCTGCTGTACCCTTTGTGTCCCTGCGTCTATATTACCGAGGCCAAATCCGGGGTAGGTGTTGTGTAGGCCACACCGGCTTGCCGCAATCGCTCGAAGGCTACCCCCAGGCGATCGCAGTCGGCAATTAAACTCACCCGCACGTAGCCTTCACCGCCTCGCCCAAAGGCACTCCCCGGTGTAAACACCACCCCGGTTTGCTGCAATACCTTCATCGCAAAGTCCGTGGAAGACACACCGGGGGGGCAGGGCACCCACAAATACATGGTGGCGTAGGTCTGGGGGATGGACCAGCCCAAGGCCTCAAAACCGGCACGCACAAAATCCCGCCGTTGTCGGTAGCGATCGCGCACGCTCTGCACATAGCTATCGGGCAGCTCCAAGGCGGCTTTGGCTCCGGCCTGAATGGCGGCAAAAATCCCGTAGTCCAGGTTGGTTTTGAGGGTGCGCAGCCCCTGCAATACGTCCCGATTGCCGACGGCAAAACCCACGCGCCAGCCGGCCATGTTGTAGGTTTTGGACAGGGTGTGGAACTCGACGCCCAAATCTTTGGCCCCTGGAATTTCCAACAAGCTGGTGGGTTGATACCCATCAAAGGCCAGTTCGGCGTAGCACAGGTCGTGCACCAGCAAAATTTCGTAGTGTTTGGCGAAGTCCACCACTTCCTCGAAAAAGGCGCGGGGGGCGATCGCGGCGGTGGGGTTGCTGGGATAGTTGAAGTAAAAAATCTTGGCCTGGCGGGCCACGGCTTCGGGGATGGTGCTCAAATCCAACAGCCAATTTTGTTCGGGCCGCAAAATCACTTCGTAGAGGTTGGCGCCGGCGAGTAGGGGCCCCCGAAAATGGGCCGGGTAGGCCGGACTGGGCACCAATACCGTATCCCCCGGATCGACAAAGGCGAGGGCCAAGTGGGTCAATCCTTCTTTGGAGCCAATCAGGGGCAAAGCTTCGCCATCGGGGTCGAGGGTCACGCTGTAGCGACGGTAATACCAATCGGTGATGGCTTTCCGAAAGTCGGCGGTGCCCTCGAAAGGGGGGTACCCGTGGTTTTGACTCTGTTGGAGGGCGGCGATCGCGCTGTCGATGGCGGGTTGCGGGGCCATGCCGTCGGGGTTGCCCATCCCCAAATCAATCAAATCAATCCCCTGCCGACGGGCTTCGGCTTTCAGTTCGTCGAGACGGGCAAAAACGTACGTGGGGAGGTTCCCCAACCGCTGGGCGGGCCGCAGCCAAGTTTTCATGGTGGTGGACATCACAAGGTTCAGGCTGCCGGTGTGGGCGGTGCTACGGTTTGACCGCGATCGCGCCACCACACCAGCAAAATACTGGCGTTGAAAATACTAGAGTATACGCCAGCCAAGAACCCCACAATCAAGGCCAAGGCAAAAAATTGGAGGGTAGCCCCACCAAATAACAGAATGGATACCAGGGGCAAAATGGTGGTGAGGGAGGTGTTGATGGAGCGGGAGAGGCTCTGGTTGACCGACCGATTGACTACTTCGCCAAAGGACAGGGTTTCGCTGAGGGCTTTGGCGTTTTCCCGCACGCGATCGTAGATCACGACGGTGTCGTTGACGGAAAACCCACAAATGGTCAAAATCGCTACGATAAACAGGCTGTCTACGGGTACGTTGGCCACCAGGCCGAGCAAAGAAAAGGCGCTGATCGTGATCCACACGTCGTGCAGCAGGGCCACGATCGCAAATACGGCGTAGTCGCTCTCAAACCGAATCCGCAGGTACAGGGCAATGCCCACCAGAGATAGGAACAGGGCGGTGAGACCGGAAACCAGCAACTGCCGACCCACAACGGGGCCCACTTCGTCGATTTGTTGTTTGGTGTTGTCCAGTTCGCCAAAGGGTTGGAGGGCCTCTTGCAGGGCGGTTTGCAGTGCCAAGCGCTCGGTCACCCCCAGGCTGGCGGTTTGTACGACCAAACCCCGTTTGTCTTCACCGGCCAATTGTACGGTGGCGCTGCCGTACCCTTTGCTTGCCATGGCTTGGCGCACGGCAGCAATGTCGATCGCCGGGCCACAATTGTTGGGTTGAGGGCACACCAGTTCAAAACTGAGGCGGGTACCTCCCACAAAATCCAAGGCCGGCTGCACGGGCAACCCGGTGCGACTCCACGAAAAGATCATCACCACCAATCCGGCCAACATCACGAGGCTAGAGGCCCAAACATAACCACGCCCCTGCTTCACCAAGTCCAGGGGACCCGCAGCGTCCGCGGCGTCGGTGGACGGTTTGCCCAAGGCCGGGACACCGTACCACTGAGGGCGTCGCAGGGCGGGGTTGGCGATCGCCACCAGCAGCAAAGAGCGGGTGCAGGTAATGGCGGTAAACATGCTGACCACCACCCCAAGCGCCAAAGTGACGGCAAACCCCTTCACCAGACCGGCCCCTAGCCAAAACAAAGCACCGCAGGCAATGAGGGTGGTGACGTTGCTGTCGAGGATGCTTGACCAGGCGCGATTGAATCCTGCTTCTACGGCTTTGTAGAGGGTACGCCCCGCCAACAATTCTTCGCGGATGCGGGCAAAGATCAACACGTTGGCATCCACTGCCATGCCCACGCTCAGGATAAATCCGGCAATGCCCGGCAGGGATAACACGACCCCCAGCAAGCTGAAGGCCGCGAAGGTGAGGACGGCATAGATGAGCAGCGAGATATCGGCGATCGCCCCCGGTAAGCGGTAGTACAGCACCATGTACACCAACACCAAAATCAAACCGCCAATACCGGCCCAAATGCTACTGCGGATGCTGTCGGCCCCAAGGGAAGCCCCCACGGTGCGGTTTTCGAGAATGGCTACCGGGACGGGCAACGCCCCCGATCGCACCTGCAACGCCAAATCCGAAGCGGCTTGGAGGGTGGTGCCAATCTCAATGCGGGCTTCGCCGCCGGTGATGCCCTGGCCCTGAAACTCCACCGGCACCACCGGGGCGCTCACCAGCTCATCGTCTAGAAAAATGCCAATGCTGCGGCCGGTGCCCCCCAACTCGCCGGTAATTTTGGCAAACAGTTCGCCCCCCAGCCCGTCAAACCGCAGCGATACATCCCAGGTATCCCCTTGACCCCGGCTGGTGGGCAGCGCATCCCGCAGCCGCTCCCCCGTGAGACCCACGCTATCAAACAAACCCAAAATGTTTTTGCGGGCTTCGGCGATTTCCCGATCTTTGGCGGCGATCGCCGCTTTGTCGTCTGGCGGGAGGCGATCCTGCTCGGCCAAAAGGTTTGCCAAGGTTTGCCGACGGGCCAAAAATTCCCCTTCGGTGCCCGAGCGCTGTACCCGAAATTCCAATTGGGCCGTGTTTCCCAACACCCGCTCGGCTTCGGCGGGATCGTTCACCCCCGGCATCTGCACCAAGATGCGATCGCGGCCGCTAATTTGGACCGTGGATTCGGCTACCCCCAAACCGTTGATCCGTTTTTCCACCACAAAGCGGGCGCTTTCGAGGATGCGCGGTGTGATTTCGGGAATGCCCCGCTCCGGGTTGGGCAAGGCTTGGAGGGTGAGTTGGGCCCCCCCCCGCAAATCCAGACCGAGGCGAGGGGGCAGGGCGACAATGGCTACCACCGCCGCCAGCACCAGCGCGAAAACAACCGTTAGGGTTTGATTGGGTTTGGGCACGGTCAAGCAAATTGGGCTTTCTTCGGCATTGTAGCTTGGGATGGAAACTTCCGGCATGGACGCTCGCCCCTCGATTATAATGGCCAAATGTCTTTTGGTTGGGAGCCACGGACTTTGCGCAGCACGACGATCGCCGGCAACTGGAAAATGCACAAAACCCAGGCAGAAACCAAGGCGTTTTTGCAGGAGTTTGCCCCCCGGTGGCAACCGCAGGGGGGGGTAGAGGTGGTGCTGTGCGCCCCCTTTACGGCTTTGGCGATGTTGTCCGGGGCGATCGCCGCGACGGGGCTGCCGGTGGCCGTGGGGGCGCAAAACGTGCATTGGGCTGAGGTGGGGGCCTTCACCGGGGAAATTGCGCCGGGGATGTTGGTGGAATTGGGAACCAAATACGTGGTGGTGGGCCACAGCGAGCGGCGGCAGTTTTTTGGCGAAACCGATGAAACCGTGAATCAACGGGTACGGGCGGCCCAAGCCCATGGTCTCACCCCCATTCTGTGTGTGGGCGAAACCAAGGCTCTGCGGGAGCAAGGCCAAGTCGAAAGCTGGATTTTTGGACAGTTGGATCGGGCTCTAGCAGATGTAGCCACCCTGCCGGTGATTGCCTACGAACCGATTTGGGCGATCGGCACCGGCGACACCTGTGCTCCTGCCGAAGCCAATCGGGTATTGGCGGCGATCCGCAACCATTTGGGCGATCGGGGGGGAGACACCACGTTGCTGTATGGGGGATCGGTCAAAGGCAGCAACATTGCCGAGATTTTGGCGCAAGCGGAGGTGGATGGGGTACTGGTGGGGGGGGCCAGCCTGGATCCGCAGGAATTTGCCCAGATTGCCAACGCGGCCCGCCCCGGGAAGTAAATTCTGGAAATCCTTGACAACCGTCCACGTCTCGGTATGCTGTTGGCCATGGCCCCCCCCACCAGTACCCC
>DMPD01000023.1 GCA_003456125.1 Cyanobacteria bacterium UBA8156
GAAGCCGGTGCATCGGCGCATTTTGTACGCCATGCTGGAACTGGGGTTGCGACCCGATCGCCCCTACCGCAAGTGTGCGCGGGTGGTGGGTGATGTGTTGGGGAAATACCACCCCCACGGCGACAAGGCGGTTTACGATGCCCTGGTGCGGTTGGTGCAGGACTTTTCCTGTCGGTATCCCCTCATCGATGGCCACGGCAACTTTGGTTCGATCGACGACGATCCGGCGGCGGCCATGCGCTACACCGAGTGCCGGCTGGCGGCGATCGCCCACGAAGGGTTGTTGCCGGAGTTGGGGGAGCACACGGTCGATTTTGGCGACAACTTTGATGGATCGCAACGGGAACCGCTGGTATTGCCGGCGCGGTTGCCGTTTTTGTTGTTGGATGGGGCCACCGGCATTGCCGTGGGCATGGCCACCAACATTCCGCCCCACAACCTCGGAGAAGTGGTAGAGGCGGCGATCGCCCTGATTGACCGCCCGGAACTGGAGAGCGCCGAATTGCAGCAATGGGTCTTGGGACCGGATTTTCCCACCGGCGGCCTGTTGTTGGACGACGGCAGCTTTGCGGAGACCTACCGAACCGGCCGGGGCAGTTTCACCCTGCGGGGGGTCACCCACCTCGAAACCCTGGGCCAAGGGAAGCGATCGCGCCCGGCCATTGTGGTGACGGAACTGCCGTTTCAGGTGAACAAGGCGGCCTGGATTGCTCGGATCGCCGAACTGGTGGAAAAAGGCAAATTGGAGGGCATCGCCGACCTGCGGGACGAAAGCGATCGCACGGGGATGCGGGTGGTGATCGAGTTGCGGCGGGACGTGGTACCGGAAACGTTGTTGCCGCAGCTTTATCAACACACCCCGTTGCAAGAAAATTTCAGTGCCGTGTTTTTGGCGTTGGTGGGGGCCCAACCCAAGCAGCTGAGTTTGCGGGAACTGCTGCAGGAATTTCTGCAATTTCGGGAAGCCACCCTCACCCGTCAGTACGGCCATCAACGGCAAACGGTGGGCGATCGCCTGGCGTTGGTGGCCGGTCTGCAAACCGTCTTGGCCGACATCCCTGGGGTGATGGCCCTCTTGGCCCAGTCTGCCAACAACACGATCGCCAAACAACGGCTGCAAGAGGTGTACGGCTTGAATGCGGCCCAGAGCGAAGCGGTGTTGGCCATGCCCCTGCGGCGCTTGACGGCCCTCGAGCAACAGGAACTGGCCCAGGAACGGGAGAGCCTCACCCAGCAGCAACAACACCTCGACAAATTGTTGGGCGATCGCCGCGAGTTGCTGAAAGCCTTGAAAAAAGAACTGCGATCGCTCAGAAAACAATTTGGCGACGAGCGCCGTACCCGGATCGTGCCGGCCACCGTTGCGGCTCCCCCGCCTCCGGCCACCGTAGTCGGTTTGCCCACGGTGGTGCATTGGTTGCACAAAGGTTACGTGAAGCGCCTCGACGGCCAGGACGCGGCCCCCGGCCTCACCCCCGACGATGGCACCGTCGCCACCATTGCCACCCAGAGCGATCGCTCCCTGTGGGTGTTTTGCGATACCGGTCGGGTGTTTGGGGTATCGGTGGCGGGCTTACCGGTCGGCAAACGCAGTCGCGGCACCCCTTTGGTGGCCTTGTTGCCCGATGGAGCCGGGCAGCCGGTAGCCCTGTGGCCTTGCGACCCCACCTTGCCCCTGGTGGGGGTGAGTCGGGGGGGACGGGCCAAACGGATCGATGGGGCGGAATTCGGCAAATTGACGGCCCGGGGCAACACTGCTATGGGTTTGGATGAAGGCGATCGCCTGGTGTGGGTGGGGGTGTGGCCCGAAGCGGCCGCCGGTTTGATTGGCACCACGACGGGGCGGGTCCTGCGGTTACCCGGTACCGACATTGGTTTGGCGGGGCGCACAGCCAAAGGCGATCGCCTGTTGCGGTTGCGGGGAGAAGAGGCGATCGCCGCCGTCGCGACCATTGAACAGGCCACCGAGATGGTTTTGGTAACGGTACAGGGTTACCTCAAACGCATGGGCATCGGTGAAGTACGGTTGGCTCCCCGCGGCAGTTTGGGCACCCAAGCCATCCGACTCAAAACCGGCGATGCCCTGCTGTCCATCCACCCGATCGCGACGACGGCCCAAACCCTGGGGATCTGGATAGGCGATCGGCTGCAACGGCGCACCTTAGCCATACCCGTGGCCGCGCTAACCCGACAAACCGGCAGCGGCGAGCACCTGAGTGAACTCATCCCCGCCGACCTCAAAGCGGGGGAAACGGTGTGGGGTGCCCACCTGTACAGAGAGTTGGAGCAGACCAAAAAATGACCCCTTCCCTCACCATTCGGATGATGCAGCCGGGCGATCTCCCGGTCGTCCTTGCCATTCAAGCCGCCTGTTACACCGAAATCCCGCCCGAAACCGCCGCCTCCATCCAGTGCAAGCAAAGCGCTAGTCCAACCACCTGCTTTGTCGCTTGGCACCACGGCGAAGTAGTGGGTTACCTCTTGGCGTTGCCGTGGCAATTGGCCCAGCCGCCGGCCCTGAATGCGGAAATTGCCCATCTGCCCGTGGCTCCCGACTGCCTTTACCTCCACGATCTGGCGGTCTCTCCCCAGGCCCGCAATCAGGGGGTCGGTCGCGCCCTGATCGACACCTTTTTTGAGTGCCTGCGGCAGTCCGGACTGCCGCAGGCCAGTTTGGTGGCCGTGCAAAATGCCGCCCCCTATTGGCAACGTTTTGGTTTTCGCCGCGTCGATCCCTCTCCTTCCCTGCAAAGCCAACTGGCGACCTACAGCCCACGTGCCCAGTACATGATCTGGTTGCCAGAGCCGCCTTTGACCGGGGAATCCTAACCGCCGGCTCCTACCCGGGCGATCGCCTGCCAGCCCGGGCCTTGGGCTTGGTCGTGACGGAAAATTTCCCAGAGGATGCGGGCCGAGTCGGCCAGGCGGGGGCCCGGGCGATTGAAGTAGGCGTTGCCGTCGGTGGCGTACACCCGGCCCGTTTGCACCGCCTGGAGGGATTCCCACATGGGGTCAGTCAAAGCGGTTTGGGCCTCGGCGATGGTGCGGTTCAAATCAAAGCCGCAGGGCATGAACACCACCACATCCGGATCGGCCGCTGCCAATTCCGCCCAAGAGAGCCAGGGGGAATGTTTCCCATCCACGCCCAACACGGGGATGCCGCCAGCCCGGCGCACCAGCTCCGGCACCCAATTGCCGGCGGCCATCAGCGGTGCAATCCATTCGATGCAGGCCACCGTGGGCTGCGGATCGGCAGACGGCAAATTTTGGACTTGTTGGCGCAACCCGGCCACAATCTCCTGGGGGTCTCGGCCAAAGACTGCGCCCACCCGTTCAATGTCGGCCCAAACTTCGGTCAAAACCGTGGGTTGCAAAGAAATGACTTGGGGGGAGGGAGAGCCCCAATCGGCGATCGCCGCTTCCACATCCCCCAAACTCACCGCACACACTTCGCACTGGGCTTGGGTCAGGATGTGGGTGGGCCGCAGGTTTTGGAGGGTTTCCGTCTCCAGGCGGTAAACGCTGAGGGCCCCCACCAACAGATCTTCGACCCGGTGATGGATGGTTAGGCTATCGCCGTGGGGGTCAAACTTGGGGGCGGTACACACCGGCAGGGACTCCACCCCGGACGGAAAATCGCACTCGTGGGAACGACCCACCAAATAGGGCTGCAACCCCAACACCGCCAAGATTTCGGTAGCGCTGGGCAACAACGACACAATGCGGGGGGTATTCATCACGTCTCCAGGCGATCGGGGTCTACCAAACCGTGTTGCAGGGCATAGCGCACCAACTCGGTGCGGCTGTTGGTGCCGGTTTTGCTAAACAAACGGCTGACGTATTTTTCCACGTTGCGGATGGTGGTGCCCAGCCGCTTGGCAATTTCTTTGTTCATCAACCCTTCCACCACCAAGGTCAAAACGCTTTGCTCCCGGGGGGTAAATTCCAGTTGGATGGGGGGCGGCGTCACCACCAACCCGCTTTTGGGTTTCCCCGTGTTCTGCTCCAGCAAGTGTTTGATTTCGCTGAGGCGGCTGGCCAAATCGTCGATCGCCGGTTGTTCGGGGGTCACCCGTCGCCGTGCCAACAAATTCCGCACGATCGCCACCAATTCGTCCGGGTCAAAAGGCTTGGCGAGGTAGGCATCCACCCCCGTTTGATAGCCGACAATGCGATCGCCCGTCATCCCCCGGGCCGTCAAAAACACCGTCGGGATCGCCGCAAACCGTTCGTCGCCCCGGATTTGCTGCAAAAACTCCAACCCGTTCACCTGGGGCATCATGATGTCCGACACAATCAAATCGGGACGCGATCGCTCCAGATGTTGCCACCCTTCCCGGGCATTGGCCGCCTCCGTCACCCGCCAGCCGTGGTCTTCGAGGTAGGCCCGCACGGCTGTCCGCAACCCCGGTTCATCGTCCACCAACAAAATCGAGCCGGTTTCTTCCATGAAATCAAGGTCACCTCTATACTATTTGCTCAACAGCCAGCCATCTTACGGCGCCGCCGGTATGGGTGAGAGCCATGGACAGGGGCGTTGCCCCTATGACGGACGGGGGCGATGTCCCTACGACCCCTTTTGCGAGGTGCCCTCAAATCGCTAGGTACAACCCCAAGCCCAAAACCCCCAACCCGCAAGCCATCGCCGTAGATAGCACCAACACCTTGGTATCGGCCCGGTAAAACCGTTCGGGCAACGAAGCCGCCAGCGTCAGCAGCGACACAATCGCCAAAACGGCCACAAAAGCGGTACGGTTCATGGGAACATACAACGCATTCCCTCGATTGTAGGGGCTTCCCCGGCGGGGTTTCCGTTTCGTAGCCAAATTTCATGTACCAAGAGCTGATCGAAGGATTGCGGGACTTTCGTACCCGCTACTTTTGCACCCACACCGATTTGTTTGAGCAGTTGGCCCACGGGCAAAAGCCGGGGGTGTTGTTCATTACCTGCTCCGATTCCCGAATTGACCCCAATTTGATGTTTCAGGCGGAATTGGGGGAATTGTTTGTGATTCGCAACGCCGGCAACATTATTCCCCCCTACGGCGCGGCCAACGGCGGCGAAGGGGCCACCATCGAATATGCCCTGCGGGCCCTCAACATCCAAGATGTCATCGTTTGCGGCCACTCCCACTGCGGCGCGATGAAAGGTCTCCTCAAACTCGATCGCCTGGAGCACGAAATGCCCTTGGTGTACGAATGGTTGCAACACACCCAGGCCACCCGCCGCTATTTGCTCGATCGCTACGGCGATCGCCACGATGAAGAGATGGTCGAAATTGCGGTACAGGAAAACGTGCTGACCCAATTGGAAAACCTGCGCACCTACCCCGAAGTGCAGTCCCGTCTCCGCCAAGGCAAACTGAACCTCTACGGCTGGGTGTTTGCGATCGAAACCGGCTTGGTGTCGGCCTACGACCCCACCCAACGGCAGTTTTTGCCCATCGATCATACGGCGATCGCCTGCCCCATGGCCACCCGTCCCCAGCCGGCCCCCTGGCTGACCGCCGACCAACAAGAACGCATCTACCGCGGCCGGAATGGGGTAGGATAGATAAAGTTTTGTAAGCGCCAACCCATGAGCCAAAATCCGCAACAGAACGCGAACCGGAATGATGAGGTGGTAAAGGCGTTTTTCCTTGGTCGAGCGGTGGTAGAGACCGCCTTGGAAGGACTCGAATCTGCGTTCACCGATTTCCTGAGCACCCTGGGCCAGTTGGATGCCGAGCGCCAACAGAAAATGCGGGAATTTGCGGAGCGGGTGGTCGCCAAAGCGGAACAAGCCCGCGGTCAAGCTGCCCAAGAAGCCGCCACGGCCGAAAAACTGGATTTGCAAGCCACCATCGACAACCTGCGGGCCGAAATCGCTTACCTGCGCACGGAATTGCAACTCTACCGCGATCGCCAAGGGTAGGTTCCGCCTGTGTCTCTTGCCATCCCACCGGCCCGTAACCCAGAAAGCCGTAACTCAGAAAGCCGTAATCTAGAAAGCCATGACTCAGGGGATATTGTGGCTCGATCTTATCCGCAAACCCACCAGCAAACCTACCAACAAACCTACCAACAAACCTATCGGTGGAGCCGGGATAACTACTCGCCCCTGCTCCGGGCGCTCGACGTGTGGGGTGCGGTATTTCAGTTTCTGATTTTTCTGCAAATCGATAGCTGGGACTGGAGCTACCCCGGCGGCAAGACCGAAGCGGCTTTGCAGAAGCGCCGCCGGGAGCGGGCCGCCTGGCTGCGGGAAGCAATGTTGCGGTTGGGGCCCACCTTCATCAAAGTGGGGCAGTTGTTGTCCACCCGGGCGGATGTATTGCCGGCGGAGAGCGTGGATGAACTCTCCAAATTGCAGGATCGGGTACCGGCCTTTCGGTGGGAACAGGCCCGGCACATTCTGGAAACCGATTTGGGCAAATCCCTAGAGGAACTGTTCCAGCGGTTTGAGCCGGTGCCCCTGGCGGCCGCCAGTTTGGGACAGGTTTACAAAGCACAATTGCTGACCGGCGAAGAGGTAGCCGTCAAGGTACAGCGACCGGGTCTGCTAAAGCTGTTTGCGATTGATTTGGGGATTTTGCGGCGGATTGCCCAGTATTTTCAGAAACACCCCAAGTATGGTCCCGGCCGGGACTGGGTGGGCATTTACGAGGAATGCCGCAAAATTCTCTATGAAGAGGCCGATTACCTCAACGAAGGGCGCAATGCCGATCGCTTTCGGCGGAACTTTCGGGGAGACGACCGCATCCGCACCCCGCGCATCTATTGGCGCTATGCCTCGACGCGGGTGCTAACGCTGGAATACCTACCCGGCATCAAAATCAGCAACTACGAAGCCCTCACCGCCGCGGGGATCGATCGGGGGGCGGTAGCCCGGCTGGCCGCCGAAGCCTACCTGCGGCAACTGTTGGAAAGCGGTTTCTTCCATGCCGATCCCCACCCCGGGAACTTGGCGGTGTCGCCGGAAGGACACTTGATTTTTTACGATTTTGGCATGATGGGGCAAATCAAACCCATCACCCGGGAAAAACTGGTGGGAGTGTTTTTGGGCATTGCCCGCAAGGATGCGGATCTGGTGGTATCGGCCCTGGTGGATTTGGGGGCCCTCGAAGTCAAAGGCGACCCGGGGCCGGTGCGGCGGGCGGTGCAATACACCCTAGACAACACGTTTGGGGCACCCCTGACCAAGCAATCCATGGGCACCATTCAGGACGATTTGTACGAGTTGGCCTACGATCGCCCCTTTCGGTTTCCAGCCACGTTTACCTTTGTGTTGCGGGCTTTGTCTACCCTGGAGGGCTTGGGCCGGGGTTTGGACAACGGGTTTAACTTTATGGAAATTGCACAACCTTATGTTTTGGCATTGATGGAGAACGGCAACGGGAACGGTTGGGTGGCGGATTTGTGGGGAGAGTTTGGCAAGCAAGCCGCTACGTTGGGCAATTCGGCGATGGCGCTGCCCGGCAAAATCGATGTGACCCTGGACAAATTGGAGCGGGGGGATTTGCGGGTTCGGGTGCGATCGCAGGAGACCGATCGGTTGTTGCGGCGGTTGATCGACACGGTGCAAGCGGCGATTTATGGGTTGTTTGGTGCGGCCAGTCTGGTATCTGCTACGATGCTGTTCATCCATCAGCGGTATGGGTGGGCCGTGGGTGTGGCGGGTTTGGGGCTGTGGTGCGTGACCATGGTCTGGCGCACGTTGAGCAAGTTGGAAAAGCAAGATCGTATGTTCTCATAGGTCATGTTTTCGGGTCATGTTTTGGTAGATTCCAATACAGAAACCACGGTAAAACTTGCGGGATGAGACGGCCGGCATTAACGTTAGAGCCTGGGCAGAGGTCAGAGATGGGATAGGTGAGGCCAGAGATGGGATAGGTGAGGCCAGAGATGGGATAGGTATGGTACCCGTATTTTTTGGGCGCTCGGATCGTGGTTGTGTACGTGCCAGTAACCAGGATTCGTTTTACATGGACGAACCGGGGGGCCGATTTTTCGTGGTGGCGGATGGGATGGGCGGCCATGCCGGCGGTGAAGAGGCCAGTCGGCTGGCGGCGGAAGCCATCCGCGTTTACTTGCAGGAGCACTGGGAGCGGGAAAGTTCCACCACGTTGATCCGTACGGCGATCGAGAAGGCCAACGCGGCAATTTTGGCGGATCAGTTAACCCATCCAGCGCGACGGGATTCGGGGACGACGGTGGTGGTGGTGGGTTTTTTTGACGATGGGGTGTGGTATGCCCACATTGGTGATTCTCGGTTGTACCGTCTGCGGGAAAAAAGCCTGACCCAGATCAGCGAAGATCATACCTGGATTGCCCGGGCGGTGAGTGCGGGGGCGGTAGCACCGGAAGAGGTGCGGGTACATCCCTGGCGCCACATGTTGTTGCAGTGTTTGGGGCGGGAAGACCTCAAGCCTGTGGAGCCTGTGCGCATTGAGTTTTTGCCGGGCGATCGCCTGTTGTTGTGCAGCGATGGCCTGACGGAAGAACTCACGGGCGATCGCATTGCCTACCATTTGGCCAATCCCGATTTGAAGTTGGCGGTCAGCAATTTGGTGGATGCGGCGAAAGCCAAAGGGGGGCGGGATAACATTACCGTGGTGGCGATCGCCCATCCTGCCGATTCTTAATTGACTTCTCAATGAAGCCTGGGTTCACCCTTGTGGGGGGGGAGCAGTGACGGTGATCGCGTTGGATTTTGGGCACACCCATACGGTGGTGGCGACATGGAACGGGGCCCTGGGCCAGGCGGAGCCGCTGCGCTGGCCGGAGTTGGGGCGCTCCCATCCCCATAACTTTTTAATCCCTTCGTTGTTGTACGTGCGGGATGGAGCCCAGGGGCGGGTGATGGTGGGACAGCCGGTGGTCAATGGCGGCCACACCCTGCAGGATGCTCGGTATTTTGCCAATTTGAAGCGGGCCCTGTTGGCGACGGGGGCCTTTGCCCCGGAATTGGATGGGGTG
>DMPD01000080.1 GCA_003456125.1 Cyanobacteria bacterium UBA8156
GCCGGCGGCTGCGGCCCCGGGGCCGGGCGGGGGGTGGTCCCCTTGTGGTGGGGGGGGGGGGGGGGGGGCCTCCTCTGGGGACTGGGCTACCACGGTACGGCTCTGTTTTGGCTGACGGGGCTGCATCCCATGATGTGGTTGGGTCTGAGTTGGCCCGCCAGTCTGGCGATCGCCCTGGGGGCCTGGCTGGTGGTGACCCTCTGGGGCGCGGCTTTGACCACTTTGTGGGGTTGGTTTTTGGCCCGCATCCCGCGCGATCGCCTCGCGATCGGCATTGCGTTGTTTGGCAGCCTGGAAGTGCTGTGGGGGTATGGCCCGCTGTATTGGACTGCCTTGAGTCTCACCCAAAGCCCCGGCAACCTGTGGGCTTTGCAGTGGGGACGGTTATCGGGCCCCCAAACCCTGACCACGGTGCTGCTGTTGGTGGGCGGTTGCCTGTACCACCTACCGACTTGGCCCCGCTCCCAACGTTGGTACCGACTGGGGGCCATGGGGGTGCTGCTGCTGGGTTTGATCGGATATGGGGCGGGGGCGGCCAACCCCGCACATTCTGCTCGGAGCGATGGCCTCCCCCTCCAAGTGGGCTTGATTCAGCCCAACATCCCCAACCCGATCAAGTTTCGGGAAGCAGGCTTGACGGCCGCCCTCGATCGCCACGTGCAGGGCTACCAAACCCTTTCCCAGCAAGGCGTGGATTTTGTCTTGACCACCGAAGGGGCCTTTCCCTTTGCCTATCCCCGGCCCTCGGTTTGGCGGGAACCCCTGGATCGGGCGATCGCCACTTTGGGTACCCCCATCTGGCTCGGCAGTTTTGGCGAGACGGCCCAAGGCCTCACCAATTCGCTGTTTTTGCGCCAAGGTCGTCAAACCACCGCCCGCTACGACAAAGTGCGTTTGGTGCCCCTCGGCGAATACATCCCCGGTCAACGGTGGTGGGGGCGCTGGGTGCAACGGTTGTCCCCGTTGAGTGCCGATACCGTGCCGGGCGATCGCCGCCAACGGGTGGATACCCCCTGGGGCCGGGTCATCTTTTTGCTGTGTTACGAATCGGCCTACCCAGGACGGGTTTGGGTGCAGGCCCGCCACGGCGGCGAGTTTATTTTGTCCAGTGCCAACAACGCCCACTATGCCGACACCATGCCCGCCCAACACCATGCTCAAGATGTGGCCCGGGCAATCGAAGTCGATCGCTGGGTGGCCCGGGCCACCAACACCGGCTACTCCGCATTGATTGCTCCCACCGGTCAAACCCAATGGCGATCGCCCCTCCATCAACCCGCGATCCATGCTGGCAAAATTCACCGCCGGCAAACCGCAACCCCCTACGTGCGTTGGGGCAACGGACTCAGCCTTTTTCTGAACATTTGGGCCCTGTACCGGCTGTTTGGCGATCGCGATCGCTTCCCGTCCTCCCGGCCTACCCCTTAAAATGGGGCAAAGGCAAGCGTGGTGTGCCGCCCTCGAAATAGACGATTTATCGGAACCCGCCCAAGGGAGTAGGGCGAGTTCCCCCAACTGCAGGAACCGCCCCCAGAGGGCCTATGGTAGAGTTAGCCTATGAAGACGGGACGAGCAATGGCTATGGCAAGAGACGGTTTTGTGTTGACATCGACCGCAGCGCTGACGGCCGCCGTGGCCGTAATTGGGTTTCAGTTGGCCAACCCCAGTGCCGCCGCCTTCCGCAACAGCCCCAAGGAATTGGTAGACGAAGTGTGGCAGATTGTGAACAGCCGCTACGTTGACCCGTCTTTCAACAAAACCGACTGGCGGCGGCTCCGGGAACAGTATTTGAGCCGCAGCTATGCTTCCCGCACCGAGGCTTACGCTGCCATCCGGGAAATGCTCCAAAAACTGAACGATCCCTACACCCGCTTCCTCGATCCGGATCAGTTCAAGAGCATGCAGATCGACACCTCCGGGGAGTTGACCGGGGTCGGTCTGACGTTGGGGGTAGACGAGACCAGCAAAAAGCTGACGGTGGTTTCGCCGATTGATGGGTCGCCGGCCGCCAAAGCCGGACTGGCGGCCAAAGACGTGGTGAAATCCATCGACGGTCAGAGTACCGAAGGCATGGACATCAACAAGGCGGTGGCCATGATTCGGGGGCGGGTGGGTACCCGCGTCCGCCTGGGCATTCAGCGGGGTGAGCGCCAGTTTGAAGTGACCATTGTCCGCGAACGCATCGAAATCCATCCCGTCAAGGCCGAGGTCCGGCAAACCAGCGTTGGCAAAGTAGGCTACATCCAACTGCGGCAATTCAACGGCAATGCAGCCGCCGATACCCGCCGTGCCGTCGAAGAGCAAGTTAAATCTGGGGTACAGGGGTTCATTTTGGACTTGCGTTCCAATCCGGGGGGACTGCTGCATGCCAGTGCGGAAATCGCCCGGCTGTGGCTGAACAACGCCACCATTGTTTCCACGGTGGAACGGAACGGCGAGAGCGATCGCCTGGTGGCCAATCGCCAGGCCCTCACCAACAAGCCTTTGGTGGTGTTGGTGGACAAGGGTTCGGCCAGTGCCAGCGAGATTTTGGCGGGAGCATTGCAAAACAACCAGCGGGCTACCGTGGTTGGCACCCAGACCTTTGGCAAGGGACTGGTGCAATCGGTGCACTCCTTGGGCGATGGCTCGGGGTTGGCGGTGACGATCGCCAAGTACCTCACCCCAGATGGCACAGACATCAACAAAGCGGGGATCAAGCCGGATGTGGTGGTGGAGCTCACGGAGGCCCAGCGGGAAAAACTGATTCAGAACCGCAGCGATATTGGCACCAAAGCCGATCCCCAGTATGTGCGGGCGTTGGAAGTGTTGGAAGCCCGGGTGCGCAAAGAAGGTACCCCCACCGCCCAGACTCGGGCTAATGCCGCCAGCCAGTAAGCAGGCCGGGAACGGAAAAGTTTGACCCCTGGTTTGGTGCTGGGGGTCGCCGCGAGTGGGGGGACACCCCTTGGAGGTCGTCGTTGGAGGTCGTCGATGTTTGCGCCCGTGGCCGAGACTCAAGCCCATGAGACCCAATCCAACTGGACGGATGCCGCGTTTATGGCTTTGCCCCAAGACGGCGTTCGCTATGAATTGGTGAACGGGGAGTTGGTGGCGATGGGGAACTCTGGCGCTTTGCACGGCTGGGTTTGCAGCACTTTGACGATCTTGCTGGGAGGATATGTCCGGACGCACAACCTTGGGGTTCTGTTCGATTCCAGTACCTCTTTCAAAATGAAAAACGGCAATCGCCCGATGTTTCTTTTTTTGCCAAAGAACGTCTGCAAGGTTTCCAGGAATTGCCCGTAGGAGGTGCCCCCGATCTTGCCGTAGAGATTCTATCGCCCGGCAATACCTTTGCCGAAATGCACGATAAAGAAATGCACGATAAATTGGTGGAGTACTTCGCAAACGGCACCGGGTTGGCTTGGCTGCTGCACCCTCAAGAGCGCTACATTTGGGTGTATCGTTCCGCCGTCGAACCGGATCGCCTTCTGAAGTCCGAGGATACATTGACAGGGGAAGAAGTGGTGCCCGGCTTTGTGCTGGCACTTACCGAGTTGTTCCAACCCTTAGCTTTTTCGTGATAGGGGCAGCTCAGGGAGAGGTCACCCGCCGTTGGGCAGTCAATTTGATCGCCCATTGGATCGCTGCGATCGTGCTGCTGGGATCGGCGATGCCCTGGCCGGCAATGTCAAACGCCGTGCCGTGGTCGGGGGACGTGCGCACAAAGGGCAACCCGATGGTGACGTTGACGGCGCGATCGAACGCCAACATCTTCACCGGGATCAAGCCCTGATCGTGATACAACGCCAGGTAGGCGACGGGGGCTTCGCCGCCCTGGTGCCAGGCGCGGGCCGCACCTACCCACAGGGCATCCGGCGGTACCGGCCCCCACACCCGCCAAGCCGGATTGGCGGCTTGCCATAGCGCCAAGGTGGGCTTCAGCCAGGTTTCCTCTTCGGTACCGAGATACCCCCCTTCCCCGGCATGGGGATTCAACCCGGCCACCGCCAGGGTACCCCCCTCCAGACCAAAATCCTGCCGCAAACTGTCCCGCAACGTGTTCAGTTTGGTGGTCAGCAACATCGGCGTGAGCACCAACGGCACCTGGGACACGGGAATGTGCACCGTGGCCAACAACACCCGCAAGATCCAATCCGAATGGGGCGATCGCGCCACAAACAACATCCCCGGGCGATCGCTCTGGGTGCGTTCGCCCAAAACCTCCGTCTGACCTGGATAGGCGTGGCCTGCCGCCTGCCAGCCGGATTTGGCAATGGGAGCGGTCACGATCGCCCCAAAATCGCCCCGCAACGCCCCATCGATCGCCGCCTGCAAATACTGGAAACTGGCTTCGCCGGTTTGCGCGTTGCCGTGCCCCACCGGAACCGATACCCTCATTCCCACATCCAGCCAGTTGACCGCTTCGGCCACCACAGCCGAATTTGCAAGCCAGCGCTCGCCAAGGGCTCGATCGCCCACCACCGTAAACCGGATGGGAAACGGCTGGGACTGGCGCCAGGTAAGCAAGTTTGGGTCAGTGAGGGCCTTGCCCACCACCTCCGGGCCAATGCCTGCCGGGTCGCCCAAAGTCAAGGCAATGGCCAAAGTCGCTGGGTTTTGGGACTTTGGGGGGCAGGGAGCGGGGGGGCGAGAAAGCGGTGGAGTCATAAAGGGATGGAGCAAAAAGAGGCGAGCGCCGGACTTCCATCTTAAGGGGTCGGCACCCCCCTTTGAATCATCCGCCCGTGCCCCGGCCTAAATATCAAAGAATTGTCAAAATCGAAAAACGCCTGGGCCCAAGGGAGTGGCTATACAGGGTCATGGACTAGCGCTAAGATTGTCTACCCGCAAATTGCGACCGGTACCATGCGAGCGACGACCGTGGACATTTCCGCCGACACTCTCTGGGAAAAGGTTTTGGAGCAGATGAAGCCCAACATCAGCTTGCCAACCTTTGAAACCTGGCTTAAAACGGCCATTGCCGAGGAGCTGACGGCCGAGCGTTTGGTGGTGCGAACGACCCACCCCTTTGCCCGGAACTGGTTGACCAAGCACTATTGGCAGCAACTCACCACCACCGTCGCCGACATTTTGGGGTATCCCGTCGAAATCGAAATTGTTGCGAATGGTTACAGCCCTCCCGTCCTCGCCACCGCGGCAGCGCTGCCTCTGGCGCCCCCACCCAACAGTGCCGCGCTCGTTTTGGACGAGAGCCGAGGGCGAGAGTCCCGCACCGCCAGCCTGAATCCCAAATACACCTTTGGGCGGTTTGTGGTGGGGGCCACCAACCGCATGGCCCATGCCGCTGCCCTCGCCGTAGCCGAATCGCCAGGGCGAGAGTTTAACCCCCTGTTTTTGTGCGGCGGGGTAGGCTTGGGCAAAACCCATTTGATGCAGGCGATCGCCCATTACCGTTTGGAAATCGATCCCAAGGCCCGCATCTTTTATGTTTCCACCGAGCACTTTACCAACGACTTGGTAACCGCTATTCGCAAAGACAGCATGCAGGGGTTTCGGGAGCAGTACCGCGACATTGACATGTTGTTGGTGGACGACATTCAATTTATTGAAGGCAAAGAATACACCCAAGAGGAATTTTTCCACACTTTTAACACTCTCTACGAATCGGGCAAGCAGATTATTCTGGCCAGCGATCGCCCGCCGGCCCAAATTCCCCGGTTGCAAGAGCGGCTGTGTTCGCGGTTTTCGATGGGTTTGATTGCGGACATTCAGGCCCCCGATCTCGAAACCCGGATGGCCATTTTGCAGAAGAAAGCCGAATACGAGCATCTGCGCATTCCGCCGGAAGTGATTCACTACATTGCCGCCAGCTACACCTCCAACATTCGGGAATTGGAGGGAGCCTTGGTGCGCGCGGTGGCCTACATTTCCATTTCGGGATTGCCGATGACCGTCGAGAACGTGGCGCCGGTGCTCAATCCCCCCAAAGAACCGATCGAGGTCTCGGCGGAATTGGTGTTGTCGGTGATCACCGAACACTTTGACGTATCGCTGGAAGATTTGCAGGGCAGCTCGCGGCGGCGAGAAATCGGGCGGGCGCGGCAAATTGCCATGTACCTCATTCGCCAACACACCAACCTCAGTTTGCCCAAAATCGGCGAAGCGCTGGGGGGCAAAGATCACACCACCGTAATGTATAGCTGCGACAAAATTGCCCGGTTGCAGTCTACCGATGGCGACATAGCCCAGACCGTACGGGTGTTAAGCGATCGCATTTATTTGTTGGCCCAGAATCAAAGTTCCACCCGATCCGCCTAATCCAAACCCGATCAAAAGCCGATTTTTTCGGGCCAAACGTCCGTTTTTTCCCTGTCGCCGGAAAGCAATGTCCCCTTTACCTTCAGGGATGGTGTATTGCTAGGGCACGATGACCCAACCTTCTCCCTATGCCTCCCCTCGTCGGCGGGCAGGTTTCGGGCCGCCAGGGCGTACCCACCGTTCGACCCAGATGTTGCATCAAATCGAACAATGGTTGCAGTCCTGTACGGACGACGAAGCCGATTACTTTTGGCAAGCCACCCGGCAAATGCAGCAGCGTTACCAGCGATTGCGGTTGTTGGGGGACATGGAGGCCTTTTTGGCCACTTGTACCCCCGCCGAAGCGCTGTATTTTTGGCGTGATTTTACCCACCTGCGGGCTGAATGTGCCCGTCCCGATCTGCCGGATTTTCTAGCCAGGAAACGGTGGTAGATGAGTACCGCACGGTTTTACCGACGGCAGGTGTTGCGGGCAGGGACGGGCTTTGCCCTGGCGGCGATCGCCGGGCGATCGTGGCAACTGGCGGCCGAAAATCCGGGGAGGATTCCGATTGGGTACTGGCCATCGTCTTCCGGGCTGCCGTTTTTTTGGGCGTTGCAGCACGATGAATTTGCCCGCTGGGGGGTGACGGTCGAGCCGGTGTCTTTTACCACAACCCGGGCGGCGGTGGCGGCATTGGTTCATGGCCAAGTGATGGGGCTGGCCAATGTGCCGGCGGCGGCTACCCTGGCCTTGTTCACGTTGGGGTATCCCGACTTGTTTCGGGTGGTGGGAGTGTTGCCCCGGCACCCCGACATGGTGTTGGATGGCTTGCTTGCTGCTCCCAACCGCAAACCGGCTGCTCGGTTAGGGGTGGCCGCCGAACGGTTTCCCTTGGCAGTGGGGCGGCGGTTGTTTCCCCAAGCCGGGTGGGTGCCCATGCCGATCGCCGGGGCGATCGCGGCGATCCAACGGGGGCACATCGATGGGTTCTATAGCCTGGATCCCTTGGCGGCGGGGAATTTTCAGCCGGAAACCATTTTGGGCCGCACCCTGTTGACGGGAGAATGGCTGGGGGGACTGGCCCTGTTGCGCCACGACTTTTGCGATCGCTATCCCACGGCGGCCCGGCGGGTGGTGACCGGTTTGCAGGAAGGGATGGCGGCGGTACAAAGGGAAGGGCTACGCACTTTGGCAGCCCTCACGGGGTATGCCCAAAGCGCCCCGGATTTGCGTTTAACGGTGTGGCTCAGTCGGTGGCAGGGCCCCGACACCTGGTCGCCCCGGGCGATCGCCCAGTGGCAAGCCAATGGGGAACGGTTGCACCGGCTGGGGATTTTGCCCCATGCCCCCGACCTCCACCGCCTGCTGTATCGGGGGTAGCCATGCGGGTCTTTGTCTGGGTAGGAGCGGGCGATCGAGCCGGGTTTCAGAATCCGGGGGCGATTGTGGAGGGTACCACTGCTGCCGCCGAATTGGTCCTTTTGGTCGAGCGTTTAGCCCCGGCCCTCGCGACGGAACAGGTCACCCTGCTGATGCCGCCCGCCGCCCTGACCGTTCGGGAGGGTCTGCAGTGGATTGAAGACCGCACCGAGCCGGGAGACGGAGCCATCGAACTGCGGCTGGGGGCCTTTGCCCGGCCGGAAGTGCGGGGGGCCAGCGCCTTCTTTATTGCCATCAACGCGGAACGACAATTGCAAGCCGATGTTTTGTTGCAAACCTTGGTGCAGGGGGTACCCGGCATGGTGCAGCGGGGGGCTCGCCCCGATACCGAATCCGCCCTGGGGCGCTTGGCCTTTTGTCGCGATTTGCGGGCCCCCTCCCTGTCCTTGGAATTGGGGTACCTCACCAACCCCAGCGATCGCGAATTGTTGCAAACCCGACGAGAAGATCTGGCGATCGCCTTGGCCACGGGCCTGCGGCAGTGGTTGCAAGACCTCGCCCCTACCGCCGTGCCCCCTCGCCCCTCGGTGCCGGACTGGCCACCCATTGGCGTGATGGTCAACGGTCAACCGTGGCCCGAGTTCGGTGTCCTGGTCAACGGCAACGCCTATGTGCCGGCAGCGATTGCCGATCGCCTGGGCCTCGCCGCCGAGCGCTTGGCGGGGATTCCCCGCTGGCGGGTACAGTCGCAAGTTTATTTACAGGCCATTGGTTTGCGGGATTGCGATGTTTCGGTGGGCTGGGAGAAACAATCGCGCACGGTATCCCTCGATACCGTCGCCACCACCTGTCTGGGGGAGTTGGATCGCCTATTGGGGCCCGGCCTCAGCACCGCGGCCCAACTCACCGCCTTTGCCCAGACCGAGCAACCGAACTGGTCCGCCGACCTCGCCGATCGCCTCATCCTCGAAAGCACCGCCGTTGGGGTGAACCACGACGTGGTGTTTTGTCAGCTGGCGGTGGATACCGGCTTTCTGCAGCACAGCTTCCCCCCGGCCGAAGCCCCCTTTCTGCTCCGGGAACGGGCCCAAGCCCTAGCCGCCCAAGCCACCACCATCCCCTTCCCCACCATTGCCGCCCTCACCCACCCCGACCCCAGATCGGAAGA
>DMPD01000242.1 GCA_003456125.1 Cyanobacteria bacterium UBA8156
TTCCGCCCAGCTCAAAGCATGGCTCATAGAGGCGATCGCAGAGGATATTTCCAGGATAGCGGCTCAGGCGATCCGGAACAGGCTATCGGTGGTGCCGGTAAAGCCGATGCCGTTGCGCACCGCGTCGGGGGTACTGGTGCGCACCCGCGCCAAAAACTGGTTGCCTAGACCAATGGCTACCCCATCTTCTACCGCTGTCAACGACAGATCCGCCGCCGTGAGGCTCCCCACAAGGACAATGCGATCGCCCTGACCGGGGGTGAAATCGGCGATCGTATCGGCGGCTTCGAGGGTATTGGCCGCCAAGCTCTGTTGCAACACAAACACATCGGTTCCCAGTCCCCCCACCAGGGTATTGGTGCCGCCGTCACCGGTCAACACATCGTTGCCAAGGCCGCCAAACAACAAATCATTGCCGTCGCCGCCGCGCACAATGTCGTCGCCGTCGCCGCCATCGAGGGTGTCATCCCCCCGCTGCCCGAGCAACACATCGTTGCCATTGTTGCCAAACAGCAAATCGTTGCCTTGGCCCCCGGCCAAAAAGTCGTTGCCGGCGCCCCCGTCCAGGGTGTCGTTGCCTTGGTTGCCGTAGATGGTGTCGGCGCCATCGGTACCCAAAATGTTGTCGTTGCCCCCCAAACCGCGAATGCCGCTGAGAAAGCGATCGCGACTAGCCGGATCGAGGGTGCCTTCGTTGTTGGCTTCGGTGAGGTCGCCAAAACCCAAGCCCAACAAACTGCGGTTGATCCGGTTCAAGCTGTCGTTGAGGAGGGGAACGGGCACCACACTGGAGGTGCGGGTGGGCACAATACCGTCGGTGATTTTGAGGGTGGAAATTACATCCCCCTGGCGAATGCTGTTTACCACATCAAAGCCTGCGGCCACCGCACCAAACGCCGCAAAACTGCCATCCAAAAACGGCGTATCGGCCAGGGTGATGAAAAACTGCGACGAAGCCGAATCAGGGATGGTTTGAATCCGAGCCATGGACAGCGTGCCCAACACGTGGGGCAATCGGACGGGCGGGGTGACCACCTGACTCAAGACGGGTTGGGCGGCCCCGGCGGGTTTGATTTCCAAGGGGATGCGGCGCTCTTGCCCGGTTTCGGGATCGGTAAAGCCCGTGCGGCCCAGCAAATCGGCGGGAAATCCCGGCACTTTGCTGTTGGGGTCCCCCGCTTGTACCACAAACGGCTGGGGATCGCGCACCACCCGATGAAACGTGATGCCGTCGTAAAAGCCCCGCTCCACCAAGTCTACAAAATTGCCGGCGGTGAGGGGAGCATCGTTGCCGTTGAGGGTCAACACCACCGGGCGGCCGTTGACCACCATCGTTGCCGTTGCTGTGCCGTTGAGGGGAAGTGCCGCCGCCATAGGTTTTTCGTTCCAAAGCTCGATAGGGGTTTAGTCTATCGCGGTTTTCCGCAGGGTCAGCAAGGCAAAAGCCGGTAGGTTGCCCTGCCCAAGTCGGAATGGGCGAAGGTAGTACGGAACGGCTCGCAAACCGGGGCTGACTGTCACCTGGCAGAAAGCGATCTCACCAGGCACACTTGGGGCCCGATCGGGGTCGCCAGCGGCACCGCTTCCACGCCAAAGGCGATCGCCAAGATGTCCGGGGTAAAAATTTGACCGGGAATGTCCACCGCCAACAATTGCCCCTGGGCCAACACGGCCACGCGATCGCTGTAGCGGGCGGCCAGGTTGAGATCGTGCAGCACGGTCACCACGGTGAGCCCCTCCTGTTGCCAGCGCTTGAGCAAATCCAGCAGTTCCAGTTGGTGGTTTACATCCAGGTAGGTGGTGGGCTCATCCAGCAGCAGGGTATGGGCGTTTTGGGCGAGGGCCACGGCGGCAAAGGCCCGTTGCCGTTCTCCCCCCGACAGGTGGGCCACCGGGCGATCGGCGAAGGACAAAAGATTGGTCTCGGCTAAGGCCCGCTCGACCCACCCTTGACCGACGGCATCGACTTCCCACTGCCACCAGGGCTGGTGGGGGTTCCGCCCCAGGGCCACCAGTTGCCGCACCGTCAATCCTTCGGGGATGCCCGGTTGCTGCGGCAGAAAGCCCAACCGTTGGGCGATCGCCCGGGGCGAGAGTTGATGCAGGTTTTGGCCCTCCAGCCAGACGGTGCCGGCCAGGGGGGGCAACTGGGCCGCCATGGTTTTCAAGAGGGTCGATTTGCCGGAACCGTTGGCCCCAATCACGGTCAGCCATTCCCCCGGCACCACGGTGAGGTTCACCCCCGCAACCACGGCTCGACCACCGTGGCCCACCGTCAAGTTTTCCAAGCGCAACGGTTCCGTCATGGGGTGCGCCGCCACAGTAGCCATCCGAAAAACGGGGCCCCCACCAAGGCGGTAACCACCCCCACCGGCAATTCCACAGGCCCCGATCGCGCCGCCGTATCGGCCGCCACCAACAGGATGGCCCCCATCGCGGCGGAAACCGGCAATACCCAGCGGTAATCGGTGCCCACCAGCAACCGGGTGACGTGGGGCACCAACAACCCCACAAAGCCAATCAAACCGACGGTGCTGGCGGCACTGGCGGCCAACAACGCGGCGATCGCCCCGATGGTGAGGCGCGTCCGGCCGATGGCAACCCCCAAACTGCGGGCCATTTCTTCCCCGAGGCTGAGCAAATTGAGGGGGCGACCCAGCCCACACCCCAAAATCAGCCCCAGACCAATGTAGCCGCTGACGGCTTGCACCTCCCGCCAACTGCGGCCGTTGAGACTCCCCGCCAACCAGTTCAGCGCCAATTGCACGCGATCGTCAGCAAACAACAACAGCATGGAGGTCACCGACCCAAAAAAGGAACCGACCGCGACCCCCGCCAAAATCAAACGGGTGACCGACAGTCCCGTGGCCGATCGCGCCAGGCCAAACACCAGGGTGGCGGTGGCCAGGGCCCCCACCCAAGCGGCCAACGGTAACCAGGTAAAGGCCAACCCAAAGCCCAGAAACACCACCGCTACCAAACCGGCCCCCGCCGAAATCCCGAGTAGATAGGGGTCGGCCAACCCGTTGCGCAACAATCCTTGCACCAGAGCCCCCGACAGCCCCAGGGCTGCCCCCACCAACGCCGCCAGCAGGGTGCGGGGCAACCGCAATTCCCACAGGATGGTGTGGGTCAGTTCATCCCCCTGCCCCCACAGGGCTTGCACCAGGTCGGCAACCGGTACCGCTACCGATCCCATTGCGAGCGATCCCAACAGCACCACGCCCCCGGCGATCGCCAAACCCAACAACCACCAGACCCGGTACCGCGCCGGTGCCTTCTCTTCCCTACTGCGTATGGATGTCGCGATCACTTCACTATTGCTATTCAATCTCAATAATTCTACTATAGGACAACTGGAGGGGTCTGCGGCAGCTCATTTCAGCGTACAGTTAGTTGTCAAGATGGGAGGAGGATCGGGTTTTGGCACCGCAGCGACTGCACATTTGGTGTCCGGATTTGTTGGCGGCGACGGGGGGAATCCAATGCTATTTGCGTTTTTTGAGCCAATCGTTAATCACGTTGTTTCCGGAAACCGCCTACACCCTCCTCAGCAAAAACGATTCACCGGCGGCGGCCGCCCAGTTTCAGCAGGAATTGCGGGCGATCGCCCCGCAAGTAGAAGTGGTGGGGTTGGGCCCGGTGGCTCCCCGGTGGCGAACCTTGGTCTTTGCCCAGGCGATCGCCCGGCGGGCGGTATTGGATCGGCCGGACGCGATTTTGTGCGCCCACGGCAATTTTGCGCCGCTGGCGTGGAAACTCCACCAGGTTTTGGGCATTCCCTACGGATTGACGGCCTACGGGGTGGAGGCGTGGGGGGAAGGCCCCACCCAACCCTGGCAACGGGCCCGCTGGATTTGGACCATCAGCACCTACACGGGCGATCGCCTGGTGGCCGATCGGGGGGTAGACCCCAGCCGCATCGCCTTGTTGCCCTGCACCTTTGCCGCCGAGCGCTTTGCCGTGGGGCCCAAACCCCAAGATCTGGCCCAACGGTACGGCGTGGCGGCTGGCCGCGTCCTGTTGACCGTGGCCCGGTTGGCCGCCAGCGAACGGTACAAAGGCGTAGACCGGGTATTGCGGGTGCTGCCCCAGCTCTTGCAGCGGGTGCCCGATGCCTATTACTTGGTGGCCGGCAAAGGGGATGATTTGCCGCGGTTGCAGGCCCTGGCGGCGGAATTGGGCGTGGGCGATCGCGTGCGGTTTGCGGGATTTGTGCCCGATGCCGAATTGCCCGATCTGTACCGGCTGTGCGACGTATTTGTGATGCCCAGCACCGGCGAAGGTTTTGGCATTGTCTTTTTGGAAGCTCTGGCCTGCGGCAAACCGGTGATTGGGGGCAACCGGGACGGCACCACGGAAGCCCTCGCCAACGGTCGCCTGGGCACGTTGATCGATCCCGAAGACCCGGCCGCCCTCCTCCAGTCCCTGGTCGATGCCCTGCAAACCGCAGACCTGCCGGAAGCTCCCCACCAACGCCGGCAGCGGGCGATCGAAACCTTTGCCCCCGATCGCTTCCAGCAACGGCTGGCCGAAATCTGCCAAAATTGGTTGTAGTGTGTACCCTCCCCCGACCGTGGCCACCGAAACCAACGCCGACCGCAACCGCCAGTTGGGGGCGATCGCCGAGAGCTTGGGCATTCCCCAAATCGAGCGGCACCTGTTTTTGTGCGCCGATGCCAGCGTCCCCAAATGCGGCGATCGCGAAACCAGCTTGGAAGTTTGGGAGTATCTCAAGCAGCGGCTCAAGGAATTGAACCTGCAACCCCAAGTGTTTCGCACCAAGGCCAACTGCCTGCGGGTCTGTACCGCCGGGCCCATTTTGGCCGTGTACCCCGATCGCGTTTGGTATCACTCCGTTACCATCGAAGCCCTGGAGCGCATTCTGCAGGAACACCTCCTGGCCAACCGCATCGTGGCCGAGCTGGCGTTTGTGACCCCGCCCCCCTGTGCCCCTACCCCGGAACCATCGTGACCACCCAAAAGCGATCGCCCTGGAAATGGATCTGGATACCAACGGCCGCCGTGGCCCTGGTGGCGGTGGGCGGCTATGTTGCCTTGCCCCAAATTCTGCGCAGCCAAGCCGAGCGCAACCTAAGCCAAAGTTTTGGTTTGACCGTATCCCTAGCCACCGTGCAATTCAACCCCTTCGCCGGTCGGCTCGAAGCCAACAACCTGGTGGTGGCCAACCCCCCCGGCTTCACCACCCCCTATTTTTTGCAGGTGCGACGGTTTGCGGTGGCGGTGGCCCCCTGGTCTTTGTGGGGGGACACCGTTCATGTCAAAACCTTTGAATTGGAAGGATTTCAGATGAATCTGGAGGCCAGCAACAACGGCCTCAACATGGCCAATGTGGTCACCCGCTGGCTGGGACAAAAACCCCAAAGTAGTGCTCCCGGTGGCCCCGCGCCCGAACGCCGCATCAAAGCCGATCGCCTGCTGGTGAAGGATGTCGAAATTTCCAGCCGGCTGGCGGTGGTCGGCCTCACCCTGCGCTCGGACACCGTGCGGTTGCCCACCGTTGATGCCACCAACCTTCAAAACGCCGACGGCAGCGGCTTTACCACTTCAGAACTGCTATTGCGGATTGCCGCCAATGCCTCCGAAAACGCCCTCCAAGAAAATTTGGGCCCCCTGGCCCTGCCACTGCTCCAACAGCTCAACGAAGCCGCCCGTCAATTGCCCTAAAACCCCTTTGGCGAGGGTCAACCACAAGCCAGCCTGAGCCACTTTCCGGTGTGTGGGTAGATCGGACACAACCCGCTTGGAACCACCCAGCACCCAGAGCCACCCAAGCTGGCCCCGATGGGGCCTTTTTGGCAATCCCGTGTTATTTTGTAGCCACTTTGCGCCGCAAGGCACAATACCGCAGGGGTGGGCGGATTCTTCGGACAGGCGCTGGTGGGAGTAACCCCAGCCGTCCACATCAGGTTTGACGGCAGACGGGCTCGCAGACTCGGCCGAAACGCAGCAGAGCCGGCGATCGCCAGAGCTATGGGCCCAGCGCTATAGGCTAGGTATTGGCAAGACATTGGCAAGGTAGTGGCAGAGGGAATTATGACAGCAGGGGCATGGGAGAACCAAGAGCAACTATCGGCGAGCGTGTTGGCCGATAGCGCCGACGGACTGATGGACGATTTGTTTTCGGAAGTAGAAAAAATGCTGCGGGTGACCAGTGCCCGTAACGAATCTTTGCGCACCGGCACGCTGGTTACCGACCGGGTTGAGACACCGGCGGCATCCCCAGAAGCCAGCGTCCCCGCCGGCAAATTGGCCTTGCGGAGCGATCGCCCGGTAGCGCTCGAAAAAGTAGACCTGAGCCACCTCGAACTACCGGCCTTGGTCATACC
>DMPD01000259.1 GCA_003456125.1 Cyanobacteria bacterium UBA8156
TATCCGAAACGACTATAACCTACAAGGGTGTGAGCTATCGGCTTGGGTATCGAATTTACGAATCGCCGTCACCCAAGCAAGCTCAAATAAACACGGGTTTATTGGGAAGCACGAGAAGAGGGCGTGTAGATTAGTGGGTCGGGCTGCCATCGCCAATCCAAAGTTTAGTTACGCCCCGGCAACCGCAGCCCTACTGGAAATTGGGTCGGGCTGCTATCACAAACCCAAAGCGCCTAGTTACGCCCCGGCAACCGCAGCCCTACTGGGAATTGGGTCGGGCTGCCATCGCCAATCCAAAGTTTAGTTGCGACCCAGCAACCGCAGCCCTACTGGGAATTGGGTCGGGCTGCCATCGCCAATCCAAAGTTTAGTTACGCCCCGGCAGCCGCAGCCCTTCGGTGGAATCCCGGAACGACTGCACCGCCGCCGTGTAGTCAATCGGCAGCACCGCCACCACGTTTTCATGGGGGCGAGGAATAATCACCCACGATTCCAGCACCCCGCCAAACGCTGTTTCGACGGCCGCCGTCCCGGCATCCATCGACATTTTGACCTCCGAAACATCCCCCCGAATCATCACGCAAAACCGGGCGCTGCCACAGCGGAGGTAGCCCACCAACGTCACACGACCTGCCTTCACCATCGCATCGGCTGCCGCCAATACCCCCGGAAAGCCCCGCGTTTCCAAAGCCCCAACCGCTTGCTGTCCTGCCATAGGATTTCTCGATGTTTAAGACTCGATGTTTAAGAAATGTTCAAGGTCTGTCCACAAGTCCCTAACGGAATGGGACATCTTTCTCGGAGTATTCTACCGGCATCACGGCCACGGTATTTTCCGCAGGGTGGGGAAGAATGTACCAAGCCAAGACTTTCTCGTTGGCAAACCCCCGATTGCCGGCGAGAATCCCCGCTTCTACGGCTCGTTTCACCTCCGAGACCGGGCCCCGCACGGTCACAAAAAAACGCGCCCGCTCTGCCATCTCAAACCCCACGAGGGTCACCCGGCCATTTTTGACCATGGCATCGGCTGCGGCCAGGGTTGGGGGGAATCCATCTGCTTCAATGGTGCCAATGGCAACAGCCATATCCTTGCCTGCAAATCCAGCACCCTATTCTACGCCCTATGGCCCCCACCGTTTGGCTTTGCATCCCTACCTACAACGGCGATCGCTTTTTGGCGGAAGCCCTGACCTCGGCGATCGCCCAGACCTATCGCCCCTACCGTATCTTGGTCTCGGACGATGGCTCGAGCGATCGCACGTTGGTTTTGGTGGAGCGTTACCGCTCGATCTCCCCCGTGCCGTTCACGGTGATGCCGGGGCCACGCCAAGGGATGGTGGCCAATTGGAATTTTTGTTTGCGGCAGGCCTTGGCCGGCGGCGCGGACTACATCAAGTTTTTGTTCCAGGACGATGTGTTGTTGCCGACCTGCTTGGCGGAAATGGTGGGTCTGGCGGAAACCGATCCCCAGATTGGGTTGGTGTGTAGCCGGCGGCATTTGCTGGGAGAAAACCTATCGCCCCAGTGGGAGTGGTTGCGGGATTTGCAGAAAAATTGGGGCGCGGTGCCGACGGTGCGGGCGGGCAGGGAGCTGTTTTTGCATCCGGCGTGGCTGTGCCCCCCCGACAATCAAATTGGCGAACCGACGGCGGTTTTGCTGCGATCGACGGCGGTACAAACCGTAGGGGAATTTGACCCCCAGTTTCGGCAGTACGTCGATTTGGATTATTGGTGGCGAGTGATGCTAACGCACCGCATGGCTTGGCTCGATCGCCCCTTGGTGAGCTTTCGGGTGCACGCCGGGCAAACCACACAACGCAACCAACAGGCAGATGTGATCTGGGCCGAAATTTACCGACTCTGGCTGAAAGCGTTGTTCGATCCGGTTTACGATGGATTGCCGACGGCGGCTCGGCAACACCTGTATGGGCACGTTTGGGGTCAGGGATTGCGAGAATGGGCCCGCTGTTGGCGCGGACAGCGGCGATCGCGCTTTGCTACACTACAGGTCCTGGCCGGGGCGTTTCTGCGTCGCCAACCCTTAGCGGGCGTTTTGTAGTGGCGTTTTGTAGTTAGGAGGCATCACCGTGCGGGTTTTGTTCATGCACCCCAATTTTCCAGCTCAGTTTCGCCACGTAGCCACCGCCTTGGGGAAAGAAGCCAGCAATCAATTGGTTTTCTTGACCAAGACCAAAAACGATTGGGAAATTCCGGGCGTGACCAAAGCCTACTACGCTCCTTCCCGCGAACCCAAACCCGAGACCCATCACTACTTGCGGGGGCTGGAGGCGGCGGTATTGCAGGGACAGGCGGCTTACCGCTCTTGCGAAGAATTGAAACGCCGGGGGTTTTATCCCGATCTGGTGTACGCCCATTCGGGGTGGGGGCCTTCCCTCTACGTCAAAGATGCGTTTCCGCGAGCGCCTTTCTTGAGCTACTTCGAGTGGTACTACCAACCCACGGGTTCCGATGCCGACTTTGACCCCAGCGAGCCCCTCAACGCCGACGACTATCCCCGCATTCGCACCAAAAACACCACCATCCTGCTCGACGTGGCCAACTGCGATTGGGGCATCTCACCCACCTATTGGCAGCGATTGCAGTTTCCATCGTTGTTTCAGAAAAAAATTGCCGTGCTCCACGACGGCGTAGACACGGACTACTTTGTCCCCAAACCAGGGGCCAAGTTGGTCTTGCCGGAAAAAAACTTGGATTTGTCGGACGTGACCGAACTCGTGACCTACGTGGCCCGAGGCATGGAACCCTACCGCGGCTTTCCCCAATTTATCGAGATGTTGGGCATCCTCCAAAAACGCCGCCCCCACGTCCACGCCGTGATTGTGGGCGAAAATCGGGTGTGCTACGGCAAGGCTGCTCCCGCCGGCACTACCTACAAAGACATGATGTTGGCCAAAGTGCCCTTAGACCTGTCGCGGGTGCACTTCACCGGGGCGCTGCCCTACGGTCAGTATTTGCAGGTGATTCAGGCATCTTCGGTGCACGTGTACCTCACCCGACCGTTTGTGTTGTCTTGGTCGATGATTGAGGCGCTAGCCACGGGTTGTGTGGTGTTGGGTTCGGATACGGGCCCGGTGCGGGAGGTGATTACCGACGGGGTGAACGGTTTGCTGGTGGACTTTTTCGATGTGGAACGGATTGCCGATCGCGTGGCAGAGGTGTTGGACAACCCGCAGGGGATGGTACCGATCCGCCAAAAAGCCCGAGAAACCGCTTTGGCGCGGTACGCCCATGCCCACTTGTTGCCCCAACACCTCCAGTTGATGGCGGATGTGGCCAACCGTCAGTGGCCCCCCACGGCCATGGATACCGATTCGGACTATGTGCCGCCGCCGGCAGAACGGACGGGAACGCCGAAACCCGCACCAAAACCCGAGAAAAAAGCCAAAGGAAAGAAGAAAGGTTTTGCCGAGTTTTGATTG
>DMPD01000261.1 GCA_003456125.1 Cyanobacteria bacterium UBA8156
ACGACGAACTCCGCAAACGCAAACGGGTGCAATCCATCTCGTTGGATGCCCCCAAACACATCGGCTACGGCGAAACCATAGAATGGGAATTGCCCAGTGGCGAAGCCAGTCCCGATGAACGGTTGTCTACCCAAGAGTTCTACGAAAAACTGCAAACGGCGATCGCCGACTTGCCCGACAGCTTTCGCCAAACCATCATCCTGCGGGAAATCGAAGGGTTGGCCTACGAAGAAATTGCCGAAATTACCGGCGTCACCCTGGGCACCGTCAAATCCCGCATTGCCCGGGCCCGGCTCCGGCTCCAAACCCAGCTTCAACCCTATCTCGATTGCTAAATTAAGATCATCCCAACCCTGTAAGCGTCCGGTGTGAGCTGTGGGCTCCCCGTCACCCCCAAGGCAACCGCACTATGAACCCCTGGAACTCCCCTGAATCGCAATCGGAAGCCCTCGAACCCCTAGACGAGCGGTTTTGGTTGTTGAGCCTGTATCTGGATGGCGAAGCCACCCCCGCCGAACGCAGTCAGGTGGAAGCCTGGATCGACGGCGATCGCGAATTTGCCCAACTGTACCGCCAGCAACGGCGTTTGCAACAAAATTTGGTGGATATGCCCATTCCGGCTACCGATGCCGCCGCTTTCTTGACGACCCTGAACCACCGCCTCGACCAACACGATCGCCGGCGCTGGGGCCTGCCGGTGGCTGCGGCGTTGACCCTGATGGCCGGATGGATGGCGGTGGTGGCCCTGCCCCGTCCCCCCAAAGTGCAATTGGCCCAACCGCTGCCCGCTCCCGAAGAACGACTGATTTTGGCCATGGAGCAACCCTTGGTGCCCGCCCCCAAACACACCTACGATCGCTGAATCCCGCGCCGTGTTACAGTGCCCCCAGAATGAGGGGGAAGCCATGACACCGGAAACCATCGCCATCGGCATTGTGGGGGGCAGCGGTCTCTACAACATGCCCGACTTGACCGATGTGCGGGAAATCACGATCGAAACGCCCTTTGGCCCCACCTCGGATGCTTTGGTGGCCGGGCAGTTGCAGGATGTGCCCGTGGTCTTTCTGGCCCGCCACGGGCGATCGCACCGGTGGCTACCCACGGAGGTGCCCTACCGCGCCAACATCTGGGCTTTCAAATCTTTGGGGGTGCGCTACTTGCTTTCGGCCTCGGCGGTGGGTTCGTTGCAGGCCGAAGCGCGGCCCCTGGACATGGTGTTCCCCGATCAGTTTCTCGATCGCACCCAACACCGCACCGCGACATTCTTTGGCGAAGGGCTGGTGGCCCATGTGGCGTTTGGCGATCCGGTGTGTCCCGTTTTAGCAGGGATCATGGCGGATGCTGCCGATAGCTTGGATTTGGGGGAAACCCTGGTGCACCGGGGCGGTACCTACGTCTGCATGGAAGGGCCCGCCTTTTCCACGAAAGCCGAATCGAACCTGTATCGGCAGTGGGGGGCCCGGGTGGTGGGCATGACCAACCTCACCGAGGCCAAGTTGGCCCGGGAAGCCGAGATGGCCTACGCCACCATGGCCCTGGTCACCGACTACGATTGCTGGCATCCTGACCACGACAGCGTCACTGTGGATATGGTGGTGGCAAACCTGCACCGGAATGCCGACAATGCCCGCGCCGTGATCCGGGAAACCGTAAAACGTCTGGCGGCGGCCCCGCCCACCTCGGTGGCCCACGAAGCCCTGCGGTATGCCATTCTCACCGACCTCAGCAAAGTGCCGGTTGCCACCCTCGATCGCCTGGCCCCCCTCTTGGCCAAGTACCGGCCGGGAGTGGAGGAGTTAGGAAAGACGCTTCAGTCGGTAGCCCTTCCCGTGGATGGTTTCGATCAGGTCTTCCGGGGCACCGGCCAACTTGAGTTTGGCCCGTAGGCTCTTGATGTTTTCGTTGATGGTGTAGGAACTGGGGGGGCTTTTCGTAGACCACACGTTTTCGACAATGACGTTGCGCCGCAGCAATTGATGGCCGTTGCGCACCAACAATTCCAAAATGCCGAACTCTTTGGGGGTCAACCGCATCGATTCACCGGCGTAGGTGGCTTCGTGGGTGCCCACATCCACCTGCAAATCGCCCCACTTCAGCACCGTTAGGGAAGAAGGATTGGAGCGCCGCAACAGGGCCCGAATCCGGGCCAACAACTCCGGCAAATCCAACGGCTTCACCACATAGTCGTCGGCCCCCGATTCCAACCCCGATACCTTGTCTACACTGGCATCCAAAGCCGTCACCATCAAAATCGGGATGTTGTACCCGCTGGAGCGAATGCGCTTGCACAGGTTAATCCCGTTCATCTTCGGCAAAATGACATCCATCACCACGATGTCGTACTGGCTGCTTTGCACCCGCTCCCAACCCTTCTCGCCATCGTCTACGGCTTCCACATCGTAGCGATGGTCGGTCAAAAACTCCGCCAAGGGTTCCGCCAACCGGACATCGTCTTCCACCAACAAAATTCTCACGTTTTCGACTTCCTTCTGCGGATTCCGCGTATATAGTTGTCAAATTTTCCCAATACTATACACTAAAAAGGAAGACGAATATCTTTGAATGTTAAAAAAAGAAAAGCCGAGATGAGTGCAAGCGTGCCCAAGGAGGAAGGGTATTACCGGTTGGCGTTGCTGGACTGCGGGGAGCCGGTGCTGGGCGTACGGGTGAATGGGGCGGGCCATCCCCAGCCGTTGTGGCTGGTGAATGCGGCGGCGCGGCAGTTATTGGGTTACAGCGCCGAGGAGTGCAAGCGCCTGTCGTTGGCGAGCCTGGGTTTGTCGCAGCAAGAGGTGCAGCGATTGTTGCAAAACGGTAGGCTGCTTGGTGCCTTGGGGACGCGGGGCGGGCAATCTGTGTACGTGGAAATGCGATCGCGGGTGTTGACAGAGGAATGTTTTGTAGTGACTTTGCAGCCTGTGGGAGTGCTGACGGCACCGCCGGTTTCCGATCGCCCGAGTGACGAGGGGCGAGCGTTGGGGGTTTTGGCGCAGGCGGCGGCCAGTTTGGGTCAAGCCGAATCGCTGGCGGCGATCGCGACGGTGGCGGTGGAGAGCGGGCGGGTGTTGTTTCAGACCCAGCGCGCGGCGTTGTTGTTGCACGATCGGCACGGTGATGCCCGCTTCTATCGTGTCCTTGGCTTGGGCAAGGAGTTGCAGCGGGCGGTTGAGACCTTTCAGCGCGAAAAGATCCACCCTGACGATAGTCCTTGGTTGCTGCCCGATGTGCGGCAAGCGCCCCTGCCCCTCCAAAAGCACCTCCTCCGGGAAAGGGTGGGGGCGATCGCGATGTTTCCCTTGGTGTGCGGGAACGAGCGCCGCGGCGAATTGGTGATTTGTGACGAAGCCCCTCATTCTTTCAGTGAAGGGGAGCGGTTGTTGGGCCAGACATTGGCGGGGTTGGTGGCGGGGGCGATCGCCCGGCAGCGGCGGTGGGAGGATTTGGTGGGGGTCTTGGCCAACGCGCGGGAGGTGCTGTTCACGACCGATACCCAATGGCATTGGACGTACCTTAATCCCGCGTGGGAAGACTTGACCGGCTATCCGGTGGCCGCGTCGCTGCGCACGGTTTTTTGGGATGGGGTGCACCCCGAAGATTTGCCGGCGGTGTTGGCGCAGCTGGAGCAGCTCGAAGCCGGGCAAAACCTGCCTTTGGAATTTCGGTATCGGGGACGCAACGGGCAGTACCGCTGGTTGGAAATGTCCACCACGCCCCATGCCGATCCCTGGGGGCAATGGGTGGGCATGGCCGGCATTTTGCGGGATGTGGGCGATCGCCGCCAAATGGAAATCGAGCGCCAACGGTATCGGGAAGCCGAAGCGGCTTTGTCGCAAGCCCAGGCCCTCCAGACCAGCCGCAACCAGTTTTTTGCGATGGCCTCCCACGAGCTGCGCACGCCGATTGGGGCGATCTTATCCAATGTCAACATTTTGGAGTACACCTGCGATCGGGAAAACCCGAAGGCGGTGCGGGCCCTCCAACGAATTCAACGCAGTTTGCAGGAGTTGATTGGGGTACTCAACGATGTGCTGGCGATCGGGCGGTTGGATGCCGGCAAAGTGGAGTTTCAGCCCCGGTGGCTGGACTTGCGCGATTTGTGTGAACACCGGATTGAGGAGTTGGTGCTAGCCCGTGAGGAGACCCGCCGGGTGGTGTTTGCCTGTGAAGCCGAGCGGGTGCCTTTTTACGGGGATGCCAAGCTGCTGCGGTATTTGTTGGATAACCTGATCGCCAATGGTCTGAAGTATTCCCCCGTCGAGTGGCCGGTGGAAGTGACCCTGACCGTCGCTGCGCACCAAATCACGATCGCCATCCGGGATCACGGCATTGGCATTGCAGAGAGCGATCGGGAGCGGTTGTTTGAGCCGTTTTTCCGGGGGCAAAATGTAGGCAGTGTGGTTGGTTCGGGCCTGGGACTGGCGATCGTGAAGCGCTATGCCGACCTGCATGGGGCCCGTCTGACCTGCGAAAGTCAGCTGGGGAAAGGCAGTACCTTCCGAGTGGAGTTTCCTGCGGCCCCGCTGCTGGAACCCGAACGGATCGAGCCAGCCGCCTATTGCTAACCCCCCCAGGGGAGGGTGTCT
>DMPD01000186.1 GCA_003456125.1 Cyanobacteria bacterium UBA8156
AATGATTTGGCTCATCGGGCCGCCCTCTCGGGATTTTGCTGCAAGGTTAGCAGACTTTTGCCGATTGGCCATCCCCCTGCCTCAAAAAATGCGATCGGTGGCTCATATAAGGTTACGGTTTCGCCGTTGGGACGGAGGCCGCCATGAGCCGATCGCGCATGTACCCGTAGTAGGTTTGACCGTAGGTGTGGACGTTGAAGTTACAGTTCGCCCTTACGGGCAATTTTTTCGACTTCATCCAAGGTTGTGACTTTGACCGGGAGTCTAGGTACTTTTGGACACCCCACCAAGAAGGCCCCCACGGCTCTATGCCAGGGTCTGAGCAAGAGACGCATTGGTCAAGACGCATTGGTCAAATTGACGGAGAAGGTGCCCCCGCTTAGAGATCCCCCGCTAGGGCAAAATTCATCAAACCCAACACCCCCGACGAACCGCAGTGGAGATGAGACATGTTGATCTCCTTGAGGACCGGATTTTGAAACCGAACTTCTACCCCAGCTCGCCGCCAGTGTGGCCACAATCACCAATGTTAGCCAAGTCCAAAGTCGGCGGATACCCATAAGACGTTCCTAGCGGATCACACGCTGAGGGTATCACGGTTTTCAAGACAACCCGTCTCTAAACGGTCGCGATGTGGTCGCCGGTCTGTACGTACCAAAGGTTGGCGTAGGTTCCCCCCAAGTGCAACAATTCTTCGTGGGTGCCCTTTTCGGTAATTTTCCCCCCTTCCATTACGTAAATGCAGTCGGCATGGCGCACCGTTGACAACCGGTGGGCGATCGCCAAGGTGGTGCGCTCGGCGGTGATCTTCTCTAGGGAGCGCTGAATCGCCAATTCGGTCTCGTTGTCGACGGCGGAGGTGGCTTCATCCAAAATCAAGACGGGGGCATCTTTCAACACGGCCCGGGCGATCGCCAGCCGTTGCCGTTGCCCCCCCGACAGCTTCTGCCCCCGCTCCCCAATGATGGTGTCATAGCCCCGGGGCAATCCCATAATAAAATTGTGAGCTTCGGCGGTCTTGGCGGCCCGTTCGATGTCGGTGGGGGTCGCTTCGAAGGTGCCGTAGGCGATGTTTGCGGCTACGGTACCGTGGAATAGGAACACATCTTGGCTGACCAGGGCGATGGCCCGCCGCAGCGATCGCAGGTCGAGGGTGCGCAGGTCTTGGCCATCCAGCAAAATGGTGCCGGTTTCGGTTTCGTAGAGCCGCAGCAGCAGTTTGACCAGGGTGCTTTTGCCGGAGCCGGTGGGGCCGACAATGCCGACGGTGCTGCCGGCAGGTACCCGCAAATCCAGTTTTTCGAGGACGGGGTAGCCGGACTGATAGGCAAAATTGACGTTCAGGAACCGTACTTCCCCTCGGATCGGCTCCTCTTCCAAGCGGCGATCGCCCGGGTGAATTTGCACGGGGGTATCCAACAACCCGAAAACCCGCCGGGTGGAAGCCATGGCTCGCTGGTACTGATCCAAGGTTTCGCCGAGGCGGGTGAGGGGCCACAACAACCGTTGGGTGAGGAACACCATCACGCTGTAGGTGCCCACGGCGATTTCCCCCCGGAGGGCCCCCAACCCTCCCAGAAACAGAATCGAGATAAATCCGGCGAATACCAAAATCCGAATCAGGGGGACGTAGGCGGCCGAGAGGGCGATCGCGTGTTGGTTGCTGTGGCGGTAGTGGTCGCTGTAGCCTTGGATGCGACGGTTTTCGTAGTCTTCGGTGGCGAAGCTTTTGATGGTGGCGATGCCCCCCAAGTTGTTGGCCAACTGACCGTTGAGGAGACTCACTTTTTCTCGCACGGCGGCGTAACGGGGGGCCAACCATCCCTGAAACCGGATGGAACCCCACAGAATGAACGGCATGGGTACCATCGCCCAGAACGCTGGCCCCGGTGCCATCACCAGAAAAGCCCCGCCAATGAGGATGACAGTGGTCAACACCTGCAACACCTCGTTGGCCCCTCCATCCAAGAAGCGCTCCAATTGATTGATGTCGTCGCTGAGAAGGGACATCAGACCACCGGTGCTGCGTTCCTCAAAAAAGGCCATTTCCAATTCCTGGAGGTGACCGTAGGCCGCCAATCGCAAATCGTGTTGGACGTTTTGGGCGAGGTTGCGCCAGAGTCGGGCATAGGCATACTCAAACCCCGATTCTAGGGCCCACACCACCGCACTGAACAAGGACAAAAACAACAGTTGGCGGGCCGGTGGGATCGCGCCGCCCCCCCCCAACCAGGCTTCCTCCCGCCGCACGACCGTATCCACCGCCAACCCAATCAGACCCGGTGGCGCCAAGTCAAAAATTTTGTTCAGCACCGAACAGGCGATCGCCTGGTTGGTGAGTTCCCGGTAGCGGCGACCGTATTGCAACAGGCGTTGGAGAGGAGGCATTTCCATGGACAGGGCCAAAGCAGGCATCAGGGGATGGGGGCCGGCAAACCGACCGCAGGTTTCAACGATAACCTATGTTGGTTGTTGGCCTGGCCAGCGCCCGGGAAATTCGCTCTTGATCGTTTTGGTGAATGGTTTCTCCTTGGCTCAGACCATCCGGCAAGTTGAGGGTGAGTTTCTGCGCACTCCCACCTATTCTGCAAGCCACGTTTGCAGAAGGCGATACCAGCCCTGGGCAATTTCGGGATTGGCATTGGTAAACCCTACGTCTTGGTGGGACCCGTCTTGCCAGGTCAGCCGCAGGGCCAATTCCCGCACGGGCGGCAGCGGTTCGGGCGGGATGTCCCAAACTTGCCCGTTCATTACCCACTGCACCCGGGCGATCGCCCCCCGTTCCCACACCTGGAAATGGTCTGGCGGTAACGCACCGCGCCAAGGGGTTCCCCAAAACAGGCGATCGCCCTGTTGGCCCAACACCCCATGGCGATCGTATTTGTGGTGCGCCATGGTGGGGGCCCATTGGCGGTAGGCTTCCACCTGTTGCCACTCGCGGCGGCCCGCCCATACCAACCACCCAAACAACCCCAGCAACGGCAGCCACAGCAATCCTTTTTCCACGGTGTTCCCCCAAACCCGAAACTACAATAGCAGCAGCTCTTTACGGAATGAATTTGTGACCCCTTTTGACGATCGCCATCCTCCGGCCCAGGAGGTCATCGATGCCTGTGTCCACTGCGGTTTTTGTCTGGCCACTTGCCCCAGTTACCGGGCGATCGGTCTGGAGACGGACTCCCCCCGCGGTCGGATTTATTTGATGAATGCCCTCAATCAGGGGGAAATTCCCCTCAGCGAAGCTACCGTCAGCCATTTTGATTCGTGTTTGGGCTGTTTGGCCTGCGTGACGACGTGCCCCAGCGGCGTGCGGTACGATCGCCTGATTGGGGCCATGCGGCCGCAAATTGAGCGGAATTATCCGCGATCGGGCCCGATGCACTGGCTGCGGCAGCTGATTTTTGCGGTGTTTCCCTATCCCCAACGGCTGCGGGCCCTCCTGGCGGCGGTGTGGCCCTACCAAAAGCTGGGGTTGCAGGGCCGGTTGCCCTTGCCGGCCCCCCTATCGGCGATGGAAAGTCTGTTGCCCCCTCTGTCGGCGGATTCCTTTGGCGATCGCCTGCCGGAGATCACGCCGGCGGTGGGGCCCCGCCGGTTTCGGGTGGGGTTGCTGGCCGGTTGCGTGCAACGGGTCTTTTTGCCCGATGTGAATGCCGATACGGTGACGGTGTTGGCCGCGGCCGGGTGTGAGGTGGTGGTGCCCCCCCAGGCCGGGTGTTGCGGGGCTTTGTCCCACCACCAGGGGCAAGAGGAGCAAGCCCAAGCCCTGGCCCGCCACACCATCGATGTGTTTACCGCCGCCGGGGTGGATTTTGTAATCACCAATGCTTCCGGTTGCGGCCACACCCTGAAGGAGTACGGTCACCTGCTGCAGGATGACCCCCAGTACCGCGATCGCGCCCAAGCTTTTGCGGCCCGGGTGCGCGATGTGCAGGAGTTTTTGAGGGAGGTGGGCTGGGCCGTGAACCTCCACCCCATTGCCCCGCATCCGGTGGCGATCGCTTACCAAGATGCTTGCCACATGCTGCACGGGCAAAAAATTAGCCTGCAGCCCCGGCACCTCCTGCGCCAAATTCCGGGGGTGGCACTGCGGGAGCCGGTGGATGCGGCCCTGTGTTGCGGCAGCGCCGGCATTTACAACATCCTCCAACCCGCAGTCTCCCAAGAACTGGGCCAACAAAAAGCCCAAAATCTAACGGCGACGGGGGCCCAGGCGATCGCTTCGGCCAATGTGGGGTGCATTCTCCAGTTGCGCAAACATTTGGGGGATGAGGGTTTGCCGGTTTTTCACCCCATGACCCTGTTGGCGGCGTCCCTCCAGGGCAAATCCCTGCTGCCCTAACCCTCCAACCGGGCGATCGCCACCTGGGCCGGTTCCCACGTAGGATCGGCGGCGAGGGCTTGTTGCCAGGCGGCCCGGGCTTGATCCCACTGCCCCAATTGTTCGTGGGTTTCCCCCAGCGCACAAGCCGGATGGAGCTGCAAATAGGCTGGATCGAAGGCTTCTTGACGGGAATAATGGCCGGTCATTCCCCACACCAACGCTTGCTGAAAATAGGCGATCGCCCCCAACGGCAGCCCCACCTCCCGCAGCCAAATCCCGGCCCAAAACGCCAACGGCGGAAAATTGGGGCACCACCGCAAGCCCTGACTGAGGCACAACCGGGCGGTTTCCCAATCGGCGGCGGCGATCGCCCGTTCGCTGAGGGCTTGCAACACCGTGCCCACCCAAAACAAATCGGTGGGCGGTTCCCCGCTCTGGAGATGGGGAGCCAAACGGCCGTAGGCTTCTTGGTAACAGTCGTCCGCCTGCTCCCACTGCTCGGTGCGGTCGTAGTTCCGGGCTAAACAATCCAACAACCACAAACTCAGGGTGTTTTCCCGCCGCATGGTCTCCAGAATCGGAATGTCCCGGGTCAGGGTTTTGCGCCGCACCGCCTCCGGATCGGCGTTGCCGTGGTGTTTGAGCCGCACATCGGCCCACGGTTGCACCGGCACCGGCTCTGGGTAGCGCAACTGCTCGTGGTAGCGACCTTCGTAGTGCACTCCGGGGCCATGCCAAAACAAGCGCGGATGAAAGCCCCCGACAAAATTGGGCAGCCCCACCTCTTCCCGGTTCAAAGCCAACACCATGGGCGCGGTTTGGGCCAACACCTGCTGCCATGCCGGGTTCACCACCACCAATTCCTCGTCGGCATCCACCACCAACACCCAATCGCCGGTGACGTGGGCCAAAGCCGCGTTGCGGGCCGCCGCGAAATCATCGCACCACGCAAATTCATAGACCCGGGCGTTAAATCCCTGGGCGATCGCCACCGTATGGTCTGTAGAACCGGTATCGACAACCACCATCTCGTCCACGTGGGGAGCCACGCTGGCCAAACACCGCCCCAATTGATGGGCCTCGTTGCGCACGATCGCACACAGGGAAACCCGCATCACCGCCCCCGTTCCTGCAAAACGCCCCCCTCCAACCGCCAGGAGCGATCGGCAATGGGATCGAGTTCTTCCGGTTCGTGGGTCACCACCAACAAACTCCACCGCTGTTTCAGTTCCGCCAACAGGGCGATCGCCTGTTGCCGCACCGACCAATCCAAACCCGCCATCGGCTCATCCAACAACAACACCCCCGGTTGCCGAATCAACTGTACCGCCAGGGCCAACCGCCGTTGCTGTCCCCCACTGAGGGATTCGGGGGCCGCATCTTCGGCGAGATGGGACAACCCCACCGCCGCCAACGCCTCGGCGATCCGCACCCGATCCAAATCGGGATGGCCCAACCGCAATTCTTCCAGTACCGTCATCCCGCAAAAATGGCGCTCCGGAAACTGAAACACCAAGCCGCACACCTGTTGCAACTGATCCCCCAGCAGCTCTTGGTCGAGCCAGGAAATTGTGCCCCGCTGCCAGTCCACAAATCCCGCCAAAATCTCCAACAACGTGGTTTTGCCCGAACCGCTGGGCCCCACCACCGTCACCAATTCTTGGGGACGCAACTCCAGCGATACCCCCTGCAAAATCGGCCGGGGGGTCGCCGGTGGATGGTAATGCAAATTCTGAATTTTGAGCACGTTACCCCAGTTTTTCCCACTCTTGGAGGTGCTGGGTTTGCCGCCGCAGGCGATCGCCCAAGCTTTGGTAAATTAAATCGCACATCGCAAAAATGGTGGGATCGCTGATTTCGTAAAAGACACTATTGCCCTGGGGCGATCGCCGCACCATACCGGACTGGGTCAGCAATTTCAGATGCTTGGAGACATTGGCTTGACCCAGCCCCGTACTTTCCACCAACTGGGTCACGTTTTGGCGGCCGCCCTTGAGGGCACACAACACCTGCAGCCGACTCACCTCACTCAGCACTTTGAAATAGTCGGCGATCTGCTCCAGGGTTTCCGGAGCCAAAACGGTGGTGGTCATGGTTTTCGCAAAAGGTATGGGGCACCCTCAGAGCATTGTACCCATAGTTTCAAGCAGCCCCGCGCAAATTCTGGATCAGCAAGAAGGTAGCCACCGCCAACACAAAATAACCAAAGGATTTTTCCAGAGACTTGGCCGGTACCACCCAACTCAGCCCCACCCCGAAACCCATGCCCAAGACGGCGGCCCCGGTAAAGGTCAGGGCTAACCCACCATCAATCGGCACGGTGCCCAAATACCCCAATACCCCGGTGGCGGATTTCAAGGCAATAATCACCAAGGATGTGCCGACGGCTTCTTTCATCGGTGTGTTGCCCAGCAACACCAGCGCGGGAATCACCATAAAACCGCCGCCAATGCCCACAAATCCGGTGAGGGCACCCACCCCCAACCCCTCCAAGCCAATCTGCCAGTAGGGATGGGCTCCCCCGGGGCGATCGGGGGTCTCCGGTTTGCGAATCATCAAAAAAGCCGCCACAAACATCATTGCCGTAAAACCCAGCAACTGAAATTGCGGCGTGACCACCGGCAGCGCAGCCAACCGGGCCCCCAAATAGGAACCCGCCATGGCGGTAGGAGAAAACAACAGGGCCGTGCGCAAGTTCACATTCCCCTGGAGGTAGTGGGGCACGGCCCCCACCACACTGGCGACCCCCACCACCATCAAACTAAGGGCGATCGCCGCTTTGCCGGGCACCCCCATCACATACACCAAAATCGGTACGGCCAAAATGGAGCCGCCCCCCCCCAATAACCCCAAACTCACCCCGATCGCCACGGCCAAAGCATGGCCAAACCAAAACAGCATCTCAGAACGCCCTCCGGTTGTAAGGAAGCCGCGCCAGCAACATCGCCAACCCACAGGTATTGGTCACGCCGGCAAACACCAAGCCCGAACCCACAAACCCGCTCAACAGCAAAAACCATGGGGAGACGAACGCCCCCAACACCGCCCCCAACACCACCAGCGATCCCGCCACCATTTGCACCTGCCGCATCAGGCTGATGGGAGCCTTGCGGTTCACCGCCACGGGATGGCCCCCCTCCTTCCAAGCCAAAATCCCCCCTTGCAAATGACTCACGGGCCGATCCCCCACCCGCGCCACCGCTTGGGCGGAACGGTTGCCGCTCTGGCAATACAACACCACCGGCTTCTCGGTGGCGGGCAAATCCTCGGGCCGAAACCGCGACAACGGCAACGAAATCGCTTCGGGAATGTGCTCCCCCGCATACTCGCTGGGTTCCCGCACATCCACCAACACCACTTCCCCGGCTTCCCACAACGGCCGCAACGCCGCTGCTGTGACTTCTGGGGCTACCTTCAACACCGCCATGCGCTCCTCCTTGGGTTGGATCCTGTGTTTGTCTTGCGAACCATGCCTAGGCGGCTACCCGCCCACATTCTTGGTTGGCCGGCACCGCCATCGCGATCTTGGCCGGATCGGGCAACTGCAATGCCCCCATCAACGCGATAAATTCCCCCCGGCTGGAATGGGCCAACCGTGGATTCCACCGCTTCTCTTCGCCAATGGTCGAAACCGTGAACCCCCGATAGTCGTGACCCGGATACACCAACGTCTCATCGGGCAAGGTGAACAATTTCTGGGTAATGGCATCGTACAAAGCGCCCGCATCCCCGCTCTGAAAATCGGTGCGCCCACACCCCCGAATCAACAGGGAATCCCCCGTCAGCAAATGCCCGTTCACCCAATAGGCCATATGGCTGTCGGTGTGCCCCAGGGTGGCGATCGCCCGGATCGTCAACCCCCCCAAGGGCAATTCTTCCCCATCCCCCACAAAGCGATCGGCACAGGTGGCGGTGGCCCCCACCGGCACCACCCCCAAACACCCCGTCCGCTCCCGCAATTGACCGGTGCCGGTGACGTGATCGGCATGGATGTGGGTCTCCAAGCAATACCGCAGCCGCAATCCCAACTCCGTCAGCAACTGCAGATCCCGCTCCACCTGCTCCAATACCGGATCCACCAACGCCGCTTCCCCACCGTCGGCAATTAAATAGGTGTAGGTCGATGTCTCCCGATCGAACAACTGCCGAAACAACATCTTCGGTGCCTCCAATCCATTGGCTTTAACTATATTCTTGTTTAATCATACTGTCAACCCAGGAGCATGGGATAATTTGGAAGTCCGGAAACGAGGGGGCTGCGATGACGTTTGAGGAAGCGATCGCCCAGGCGGGGGAAGTTTTGGCGCAGGGGGAGGCGGGGTGGCGGGCCGAGTTGCCGGGGTTTTGGCAGACGGAGTTGGGGCCGCGGGCCTTTTGGGTGAGTTGGTTGACGGGGGA
>DMPD01000338.1 GCA_003456125.1 Cyanobacteria bacterium UBA8156
CCTTGGATCGCCGGTTGTACGAAGTGCCATTGGCGGGGGGAGCGCCCCAGTTGCGGATCGACAGCGGCGACTTTCAGAACCTCAAATTTGATATCTCCCCAGACGGCAATACCCTGCTGGTACAGCGGCTCAACCTCAAACAGCCCGGGCAATATGGGTTGTGGGCCCAACAGGGAGAATCCCTCAAGCCCCTCAACAATCAACCGGGGGGCGATTTTGTGATTACCCCCGACAGCGAATCGGTGGCGATCGCCCAGGGGCAAGGCATTGCCGTGCTGCCGTTGGTGCCCGATGCCAAACCCTTGGATTTTCTGCCCCAGTTTGGGTTGGTGTTGGATTTTGGGCGATCGGGGCGGCGGGCGGCGGTGATTCGGTTCAACAAAGACTTTAGCCGATCGCTGTTTGTGTTGGACGATACCGGTAACCAAACGGAAGTGGCGCGGCTGAAAGGCTCGATTGTGGCGGCCCAGTTCCACCCTTCCGAAACCGTGTTGTATGCCCTGCTGGCGGAGGCGATCGAAACCGAAACCACCTACCGCGAAGAACCCTATTTCGCCGCGATTGATTTGACCGCGAAAACCATCCAACGGTTGGTGGATTTAGCCGGACGGCAAAACCCCCGCGTGAGTGTGGCTCCAGACGGCCGCAGCCTGTTGCTGGATACGGGAACCCCCCGCACTGCCGATGCGCCCCCCCAAAGCATTTTGCATCTCAATTTGACGACGAATCAATGGCAACCGTTGGCGTTGGGCAAACAACCGTTGTGGGTGCCCTGACGGTAACGGGGGTAACCGGCGGGGTCTGGGGGGCCTTTGGTACCATGGCCCCGTACCTTTCCGTTTGCGCCATGGTTTGCCCGGTACCCGAAGACCAACGTCCCCTCAACGAGTATTTGGCCCTCAAGGAGTCTTGGTTTTACGGCTGGGCCGGTTTGCCGGCGATCGCCTACTACCGCAACTTGCTCCTTTGGGGGAGTTCCTTGGCCCTGTTGGCGGCCCCGGTGGCGGCGGCCAGTTTTGCCCCCCGCCGCCACAGCTTGGCTTTTGCCTTGGTGGATTTGTTGGCGGCGGCCCTGGGGATTGTGTTGGTGTGGGGGCGGTTGTGGTTGGGTTGGAATTATGTGCGGCAGCGGTTGGCGGCCCCGGTAGTGCCCTACGAAGAAACCGGGTGGTACGACGGCCAAGCCTGGGAAAAACCCTTGGTCGATCGCACCCGCGAAGCCCTGCTGGTCACCAGCGAAGTGGTGCCCCGTCTGCAACGGATTCAACGTACCTGGCTGGGGGCGATCGCCCTGGTGGGAGTTTGCGGCATCCTGTTGGCGCTAAGCTAAAGCCATTTTGTGTGTGGAGTTGCCCATGTCCCCGAAAATTTTGGTACTGGACGACGATCCGACGGGATCGCAAACGGTACACGGATGTTTGCTGTTGACCCAGTGGGATGAAGCTACCCTCCGGCAGGGCCTCAGCGATGCTTCTCCCCTCCTGTTTGTGTTGACCAATACCCGGGCCCTCCCCCCCGACCAAGCGGCGCAGCGCACCCGCGAAGTTTGCGCCCGTCTGCAGGCGGCCATGGCGGCGGTGGGCATCGACCAATATGCGATCGTCAGCCGCTCTGATTCTACCCTGCGGGGCCACTACCCCATCGAAACCGATGCGATCGCTGCGGCGATGGGGCCCTTCGATGCCCATTTTTTGGTGCCGGCATTTTTTGAGGGAGGACGCTTCACCCGCGACAGCGTGCATTACCTGATGGTGAACGGTCAGCCGGTGCCCACCCACGAAACCGAGTTTGCCAAAGATTCGGTATTTGGCTACCGCCACAGCTATTTGCCCGACTACGTGGCCGAAAAAACCCAAGGCCAAATTCCCGCCGACCAAGTGGAGCGGTTTTTGCTGGCCGAGATTCGGGCCGGCGTAAGCGATCGCCTGTTGGGGTTGATGGGCAATCGGTGTGGGGTGGTCGATGCCGAGACCCAAAGCGATTTGGATCGGTTTGCCCAAGATGTCTTGGCGGCCGCTGCCCACGGCAAACGCTTCTTGTTTCGCAGCGCCGCCAGTTTGCTGACCTCCTTGGCCCAGTTGCCCCCCCAACCGGTCGCGTCCGAGGCGATGGGGCAATTCACCCGGGCGATCGCCCCCCTTGGCCAGGAAAACCGCAAACAGGGAGCCATCTTGGTGGGTTCCCACGTGCGCAAGACCACCGAACAACTGGCCGAGCTGCTCCAGCGGCCGACGGTGGCCCCCATCGAGTTGGATTTACGGCGCTTGCAGACCGGAACCCCTGAGGCCAGCCTGTTGACGGAAGTACAAGCCGCGATCGCCCAGGTCTGGGCCCAGGGGCAAACCCCCGTCGTGTTCACCAGCCGCGAAGAGCTGACCTTTGCCGATGCCGCCACCCGGTTGGCCTTTGGGCAACGGGTCTCGGCGTTGCTGATGGCGATCGCCCGGAGTTTGCCGGCTGACTTGGGGTTTTTAATTGGCAAGGGGGGAATTACCTCCAACGATTTGCTCAGCGACGGGTTGGCGGTGCCGGCCGTGCGGTTGCAGGGGCAAATTTTGCCCGGTTGTTCGTTGGTGGTGCTGCCGGCAACCCATCCCCAATTTCCCGCTTTGCCGGTGGTGTTGTTTCCCGGCAACGTGGGGGATGCCCAAGCCCTGACCACGGTCTACGATCGCCTGAGCCAGACCTAACCTAGGACAAACTCCGCTTCCACCCCGCGGCGGTCTTCCCTCCAGCCCGAAGAGAGGGCTAATCCCGCAATTGGCGGTAACTGGGGAGGGGCACCGTCACTTCCACCCCGTTGCGAAACACCCGGCGATTGCTCTGGGGGCGGCTCAACAACTCCCCATAGGAGCGGGCTGCAAACACCATAAAATCCGCCGGTTCCCCCGGCGCAATGCGTCCCCCCTCTGCCAACCCCAACAGATCGGCGGCGGTGCGGGTAATGCTGCCGATCCACTCCTTGGGGTGCAAATGCCCCACCAACACCGCGATCGCCCAGGCCTGCAACAAGTCCTGATCGCCGTAGGGATAAAACGGATCGCGGCAATTGTCGTGGCCGATCGCCACGGGAATGCCAGCGGCTTTGAGCTCGTGGAGGGGGGGAATGCCACGCCAGCGGGGAGTCCATCCCGGAGTGCGGTCCTGCAAATAGAGGTTGCAGGCGGGCAGGCTCACCACCCCAATCCCCGCCGCCTTAACCCGGGCAATGGTTTCGGCGGCCACCGCCTCCGGCTGCACCGTCAAGCTGCAACAGTGTCCGCAGAGCACCCGCCCCGGAAATTCCGAACGCAATACCGCATTGGCAATGTGCCGCAGGGCATCGGAGAACGGATCGCCGTTTTCATCGGCATGAAAATCCACATCCAAACCCCGTTCTTGGGCCAGGGTCAACATCTGTCCCAAGGCCGCCGGCAGGTTTTCATCGTCCAAGGCCAAAGCCCCCAATCCCCCCCCCATCGCCGCCAGCCGATCGGCCAAACGCTCCCCTTCCGGGGTCAAAAACACCGCTGCATCCACCAACGACACCGGTTGCAACAGCAGCCGCCCTTGCCACACTTCCTGCAATTCCCGAAACACCGTCAACACCATGTCCCGGTGGGTGGGCGGCAAATCCAAATGGGTGCGAATGACCTTGGTGCCGTGGACATAGGCGCAGGTCAGGGCAAACTCCATCCGCCGCCGCAAATCTTCGGCCGTGCGCTGGGGGCGATCGCCCTCCACCGCGGCGATCGCCCC
>DMPD01000017.1 GCA_003456125.1 Cyanobacteria bacterium UBA8156
CGTGCAAACCCACCTGGGGCTTGCCCTTGAGGGCGATCGCCTCCGCCCGACACCGCAACCGCAATTGCCCCCCGTGGCGCTGCAACGCCGCCACCAGGCGATCGGCCAACACCTGCATGCTGCCCTGCAAATGGGATAGCCCCCGGGGAGCTTGGGAGACCCCCAACGCCGTCGCCCCGTACAACAGCGCCGTTTCTTCGGCATTGGCTTGGGAATAGAGCTTCAGTTGCAAATCCAGAAACGCCCGCAACCGGCGATCGCCCGCCAGTTGAAACCCCCGGAGGGCATCCCCCACCGTTGCCAACGTGTAGGGAAACGTCCCCAAGGTCTCCCAGCGCAACGCCCCCAGCAAACGCCTGAGACCCGTCCAACTGCGGGGGGGCAACACCGGGTCCCGGCTCTGAAACCGCCAACCCACCTCAAACAGTTGGGTCATAAATTGCCAAAACGGTTCGCTGCCGGGAAACTGCCGCTGTCGCTCTTCCCGCCACCGCTCCGGATCGCGCCACACCGCAATGGGGGAGGACTCCCCCGGCAACCACACCGCACAGGCCGGGTCACAGGGATGGTGCGCCGGCAAGTCCACCCCCAACTCCGCAAACAACCGCTGGTGAATGCCCCCCGGCTCTAACCCCGCCACCTGGGTCGCCCCCACATCAAACACAAACCCGCCGCGGCGAAAGGTGGAAGCACAGCCCCCCACCACCGCCGCCTGCTCGCAGACCGTGACCTCCCAACCCCGTCGCGCCAACAGCGCCCCCGCCGTCAGCCCGCCGATGCCTGCCCCAATCACCAGTGCCCGCACGATCGTTACAATTCTTTACTTTGTTGCATTGTAGGCGATCGCCCCAGTCCGTGGGGCTGGGGATAGGGAGTAGGATGGAACACGTGAGCATTGGAATAAAGGTGCATGGAGATTCGGGTAGGAGCGGTAGCGCCGGCGGCTTGGCAGGGGGATGGTTTGGTGTTGGCAGTGCCGGCCTTTGAAGGAGAATTGCCGGCTGACCTCGCCCGTTTGGATCGGGAGGTGTTGGGGGGAGCCCTCCAGGAAATGGCGACCGAAGGGGAGTTTCAGGGGAAAGCCGACACCCAAATTGGCGGTCGGGTGGGGGCGGGCCCCATTCGCAAAGTAGCGGTGTTGGGGTTGGGCCCCGTCGATAAAATCACCCCCGATACCCTGCGCAAAGCCGCTGCCAGTGCCCTGCGCTGGGCCGATCGCCAAAAATGCCAAACCCTGGCGTTGGCCTTTCCCGGCGAAGACCCCGTGCCTTTGGTGGAAGGGGTGGCCCTGGCTGCCCACCGCGATCGCCGCTTCAAGACCGAATCCCCCGACAAACCCAGTGAAAAATTGACCGTAACCACTGTGGAATTGTTGGGATTGCCCGCGACGGCCCAAGCGGCGATCGCCCCCACCCAAGCCCTTGTAGAGAGCGTGATTTTGGCCCGGGAACTGGTGGCCGCCCCGCCCAACTACGTCACCCCCCAAACCCTGGCGGATACGGCCACCGAATTGGCCAAAGCCCATCCCGAAGTGCTGAGTGTAGAAATCCTGGAGCAGGAACAATGCCAAGCCTTGGGCATGGGGGCCTTTTTGGGGGTGGCGCAAGCTTCGGAATTGCCCCCCAAATTCATTCACCTCACCTACCGCCACGGCGAACCCCAACACAAATTGGCGGTGGTGGGCAAAGGGCTCACCTTTGATTCCGGCGGTCTGAACCTGAAGGTGGGGGCCGGCAGCAGCATTGAACTGATGAAAATCGACATGGCGGGGGCGGCGGCTACCCTGGCCACGGCCCGGGCGATCGCCCACCGCCAACCCACCAACCTGGAGGTGCATTTCATCGTGGCGGCCTGCGAAAACATGATCAGCGGGCGGGCGTTGCACCCCGGCGACATTTTGGTGGCCAGCAACGGCAAGCACATCGAGATCGACAACACCGATGCCGAAGGTCGCCTCACCCTGGCCGATGCCCTGGTGTTTGCCGATCGCTTGGGGGTAGAGGCGATCGTGGATTTGGCGACCCTGACGGGGGCGTGCATCGTGGCCCTGGGGGACAGCATCGCCGGGTTGTGGGCCACCGACGAAGATTTGGTGCAACGGCTGCAAACCGCCAGCCAACACACCGGCGAAAAAATGTGGCGGATGCCCCTTGAAGAACCCTATTTTCAGCAGATGAAATCGGTGGTCGCGGACTTCAAAAACGCCGGCTCGCGATCGGGCGGCTCCATCACCGCGGCCTTGTTCCTGAAGCAATTCCTCGACAAAACGCCGGCCTGGGCCCACATCGACTTGGCCGGCCCCGTCTGGACAGACAAAGAAAACGGCTACCACAACGCCGGCGCCACGGGCTACCCCGTACGCACCCTCACCGCCTGGCTAGAAAGCTATGCAACCTAGCGGTCTCTGTGTCTTGGTGGCCACCATTGGTACCCGCGATTGGATGTACCAAACCAGCCAAGGGAAATGGCTCAACTTGGGAGACGATCGCCAATTAGACCCGAAACAACCCAGCCCGCAGCAAGAGGCGATCGCCGATTTGCAGAGCGAGGGAATGCCAGACAGCGTGAAAATGTACCGCGCGATCTGCGAATACCTTTGCCAACAGGGCGAGCGCTACCTGGATCGTCTCCAACCAGTTATCTTGGGTCGGTTGCTAGCAGAGAGGCATCCGGAGCTAGCCCAGGTTTATTGGATCGGTACCGATCAAGCCAATGAACGTTACCGACAGCGGGATACGCTACCTGCGGCCCAACTGCTGAAGGTCTGGGTTGGGCGAAGCTACCCCCAGCTACCGGTGACGGTGTGGCCCCTCACCGAAAACCCCAGCGACTTTGAAACGATGTTTCAGTGGTGGCGGCGGCAATGGCGAGCCATGAATTTGCCGCCTTCGCACACCGTGTGGGCTTGTTTGAAAGGAGGGGTCGGGCAGACCGCGGAAGCGGGTCGGGTATCCGGACTCAGTGCCCTGGGCGATCGCATCGCCTTTTTTGATTTCAGCGAAGATTCTGCGGCCAACCTTGCGGGTCAGCCTTCGCGCTACATCGGCCCTTACATTGGCCGCAACTACCTTTGGGATCGCACCCAACAACAAGCCTTGACCCTCTTAGCCCGCTGGGACTATGCCGGTGTGGACGAATTGTTGCAACCGATGCTGTCTTCACCAACGGCCCCCAGACATCTGGGCGATCGCCTGCGGCTGGCGATGGCGTGGAACGTCGCCGATCTGGCGACGGTGGAAACCCAGTACCGGCAAATTTACGCAGAGGTCTCTCCCTTTGCCTGGTGGCAGATCGGCTACGAGGCGGCCTACCTGGCCACCGTCCGTCACCGGCAAGGAAACAGCGTTGAAGCCTTTTTTCATAGTTTTCGAGCCGTGGAAGGTCTGTTTAGCGAATGGGGCAAACAGGCCTTTGCCGGTCACGTCGAAATCCACGATCGCCGTCCCTATCTCCAACCGTCGATCCTGCAAGAACGACCGGCGCTCTTTCAAGATGCCAAATTCAAAAAAGACAAACCGGAAAATTCTTTGGCCAAAGTTCAACGCAAACTGGAAGAGTGCCAAACCAAAGTGCGGGAATGGCAGGAGAAGGCATCGCTGGACCCCAAAACCCGTCCCAAAGGGTTGCTGCTCTATGGTTGGGAGTTGTATGCCCTGTTTCGAGCCGTGCCCCCCGATTACGAAACCCATTGCCCCACTCTCAAAGAATTTTGGGATAACGATGAAGGCATCGCCGCCGATCGCAACCGGTTGTTTCACCAACTGCAACAGCTCACGGCCGCCGAACTGTTTGCCGTGTGGCGAGAAGAAACAGCCGAAGACTGGGAACAGCGGGTCTTGGCCTACCTGAACGCGATCGCGGGGCAGTGCTTTCCCTCCCTGGCTGCCGCCAGCATCATGCACCGGCGGGTACATCCAGACTTGCAAGGGGCAATTGCCGATTGGCTGGAAATCTAACTCCTTGGTGTACTGGGGTAGTCCCCCTGGCTGGGGAATCAGCTCAGTTGGTAGAGCGCTGCGATCGCCTCCAGACCACCAGCCCACTCAAGAAAGTCCATAGACGATACTCTGCGTTTATTGCGAACAACCCTGTGCAGATCCTATAGGTTTTGTCGCCGTAGGGTAGAATGGGGCATAACAGCGGTATACTAAGGGCATTCCCAAAGACACCGTGGCTCCCCCGAGCCAAAACCCAAAAGAGCCAAACAAGCAGAGGCGATCGCACATGGCGACCATCGAGACCCGCGCCGAGCGGATGATCCTCAACATGGGGCCCCACCACCCATCGATGCACGGGGTGTTGCGGTTAATTGTGACCCTCGACGGTGAGAACGTCGTGGATTGCGAGCCCGTGTTGGGGTATTTGCACCGTTCCATGGAAAAAATCGCCGAAAACCGAACGGTGGTGCAGTATTTGCCCTATGTGACCCGGTGGGACTACCTGGCCACCATGTTTACGGAAGCGATTACCGTAAACGCGCCGGAGAAACTGGCGGATGTGCCGGTACCAAAGCGAGCCAGCTACATTCGGATGATCATGCTGGAGCTGAGTCGGGTCGCCTCCCACTTGCTTTGGTTGGGGACTTTTGTGGCGGATATTGGTGCGCAAACGCCCTTCTTTTACGTATTCCGGGAACGGGAGATGATCTACGACCTGTTTGAAGCCGCCACCGGGATGCGGATGATGCACAACTACTTTCGGGTGGGAGGAGTAGCCGCCGACCTACCCTATGGATGGGTAGATAAGTGCGAAGACTTTTGCCAGTATTTCTTGCCCAAAGTCGATGAATACGAGCGATTGATTACCAACAACCCCATTTTCCGCCGGCGGGTAGAGGGGATTGGCACCATCACCCGGGACGAGGCGATCGCCTGGGGGTTGTCGGGCCCCATGCTGCGAGGCTCCGGGGTGCAGTGGGATTTGCGGCGGGTAGACCGCTACGAATGCTACGACGAACTGGATTGGGAAGTGCAGTGGGAGACCGCCGGCGATTGTTTGGCGCGCTATTTTGTGCGGGTGCGGGAGATGCGGGAATCCACCAAGATGGTGTTGCAGTGTTTGCGGCAGATGCCAGGGGGGCCGTACGAAAACCTGGAAGCGCAGCGCATCGCCGGCGGCCCCAAATCGGAATGGAACGGTGCCGAGTATCAGTTCATCAGCAAGAAGCCTTCTCCTACTTTCAAGGTGCCGAAGGGAGAACACTACGTGCGGGTAGAGGCGCCCAAGGGAGAGCTAGGGGTTTATCTGATTGGTGAGGATAGTGTCTTTCCGTGGCGGTGGAAAATTCGGCCCCCCGGCTTTATCAATTTGCAGGTATTGCCGCAGTTGGTGCGGGGGATGAAAATTGCCGACATCATGGCCATTTTGGGCAGCGTAGACATCATCATGGGGGAGGTAGACCGCTAGTGGCAACGGAAATCGGATTGGCGCAGGGCATTGACCTGCAGCGGTCAACGGTGGCCTTGTTGACGGAATTGGGGGTACCCTTGGTGGTAGCCCAGGTGCTATGGATGCTGCTGCCCATGGTGGCCATTGTCCTGGTGGCGACGGTGGGGGCGTTGGTCTGCACTTGGTTGGAGCGGAAAATTTCGGCGGCAGCGCAGCAGCGGATTGGGCCGGAATACGCGGGGCCCTTCGGTCTGGTGATCCCCATTGCCGATGTAGCCAAGCTATTGGTGAAGGGGAACTTGGTACCTGCCAGTGCCGACCCTTTGCTATTCTCCCTGGCCCCAGCCATTGTATTTATCTCTGTGTTTTTGTGTTATTTGGTGGTGCCCTTCGGTCAAAACCTGCTGATTTCCAACCTCGGGACCGGCATTTTCTTCATCATTGCCGTATCCAGCATTGCGCCCATCGGTCTGTTGATGGCGGGTTATGCTTCCAACAACAAATACTCTTTGTTGGGGGGTCTGCGGGCGGCGGCGCAGTCCATTAGCTATGAAATTCCGCTGGCACTGGCGGCATTGGCGGTGGCGATGATGTCCAACGGCTTGGATACGGTGCAGATCGTTCATCAACAAGAAGGGCTGGGTCTTTTGACCTGGAACGTGTGGCGGCAGCCGGTGGGGTTTGTGATTTTTCTAATTGCCGCTTTGGCAGAGTGCGAACGGATGCCCTTTGACCTGCCGGAGGCGGAAGAAGAGTTGGTGGCGGGCTACCAAACCGAGTATGCCGGGGCGAACTTCATGTTGTTCTACGGCGGCTCCTACGCCAACCTGTTTTTGGCAGGGCTGTTGGTATCGGTGATGTATTTGGGGGGGTGGAGCCTGCCGGTACCCATTGAGGCGATCGGGCAGGCCTTGCGCATCGCTCCGACGGAACCCCTATGGCAGGTCGTAGCCGCCTTGCTGGGCATCACCATGATGTTGCTGAAAACCTTTGCTTTCATCTTCTTCGCGATTTTGCTGCGGTGGACGGTGCCCCGGGTGCGCATCGATCAATTGTTGGATTTGGGTTGGAAATTTTTGTTGCCCATTGGCTTGGCCAACCTGTTGGTTACGGCGGCATTGAAGCTGGCCTTTCCAGGGGCTTTTGGTGGTTAGGTTGTAAAAACAAGTCAAGCAGAATCAGGAGTGGGGGTATTCACGATGTTTGGTTTCTTGAAGCAGGTCGGCGACTACACGCGGGATGCCGTGCAAGCCGCCAAATACATTGGTCAGGGGATGGCGGTGACCTTCGATCACATGCGGCGGCGGCCAATTACTGTGCAGTATCCCTATGAAAAACTGATCCCTTCGGAGCGATTCCGGGGGCGGATTCACTTTGAGTTTGATAAGTGCATTTCCTGTGAAGTGTGCGTGCGGGTGTGTCCGATCAACTTGCCGGTGGTGGACTACACCTACAACACCACGATGAAGAAGAAGGAACTGAAGAGCTACAGCATTGATTTCGGGGTTTGCATTTTCTGTGGCAACTGTGTGGAGTACTGCCCCACCAACTGCCTTTCGATGACCGAAGAATACGATTTGGCGACCTACGATCGCCACGATCTCAACTTTGACAACGTGGCCCTGGGGCGGATGCCGTACAAGGTCACCGACGATCCGATGGTCACCCCCATCCGCGAGCTGACCTACCTGCCCAAAGGGGTGATGGGCGGGCACGAAGTACCCCATACGGCACCGCGGGCAGGCAAGCGACCGGAAGACATTTTGGAAGAGATGGAAGCGGCCAGTGTCGAAATGCCGGTGGGCTAGACCAGCGGGCGAAAAAGAAAAGAACTAGGGGTAATGCAAATGCTGATGGCGGCGAATTTGGGCGAGCAGTTGGCAGGGCTGGGGTCTTTGAGTTTGGCAGAGGGCACCCAGGTGGGGGTGTTGGTGATCTTGGCAGCGTTGGTGACCGCATCGGCGATGGGTGTGGTGCTGTTGACCAACATCGTGTACTCAGCGTTTCTGTTGGGGTTTACCTTTTTGGGTATTGCCGGCATGTATTTGCTGCTGAACGCCGATTTTGTGGCGGCGGCCCAAGTCCTGATTTATGTGGGGGCGGTCAACGTCTTGATTTTGTTTGCCATTATGTTGGTGAACAAGCGGCAGGAGTACAAGCCCCTGAAGCTGGGGAACCTACGGAACGCGATCGCCGGTTTGGTGTGCCTGGGCTTGTTTGGGTTGTTGCTGGTAACGGTGACGACGGTACCTTGGAACGTCACCACCCGCATTGCGCCGTTGCCTTCGAGTACGGTGGCGATCGCCCAGCATTTCTTTACGGATTATCTGCTGCCGTTTGAATTGGCGTCGGTATTGTTGTTGGTGGCGTTGGTAGGGGCGATTGTCTTGGCGCGGCGGGAATTTGTACCCGACACCTTGCCCTTGGGGTATCCCGACGAAGAAGCCCTGGAATTGGTGGAACGCCCGGTCTTGCCGGCCAGCCCCCGCCGCGAGGGCTAAGGATCCTTTGGTCATGCTGAAATACCTGGGAACCCCACGGAAAAGCCATGAAGCCCTCTTTGGGCTGATGCTACTCCCCTTGGTGGGGCTGCTCTGCGGTTGTGTGGCGGGGAGCAGCCAGGATCCAGACCAAGCGCAAACAGAGGCGGACAAGCCCCTCGCGATCGCAGCAGAGTCCCCCCTCCGGGAGGCTACCGTAAATCCCGAAAAAGACTCTGTGGATCGGTTGCGGCGGGCACGATTGGAAGCCGCGTTTATCCCGACCAAAAGCCTCGCGGAGCGCCAACAGGAAGTCCGGCAAGAATTGGCGGCGCGGAAGGGCGACCCCTTTGCCCAGTTACCGGGGACGGTGGTGGTAACGCCGCTGCCGCGGCCGGTACTTCCCCCTGTGCCGGCCCGCACGCCGTCCCCACCGGTATCGCGGCCGGTGTCATCCCCGGTGCGGCCCAGACCCACACCGGTTGCTGTGCGCCCACAGCCGCCGTCCCCACCGGCAGCCCCCCTGAAGGTCACCGGTGTGGTAGATATGGGATCGGATATTTACGCGATCGTGAGTGCTCCCGGAGATTTGACGTCGCAGTACGTGCGTCGGGGGCAGCGCTTGGCCGGCGGTTTATACGTGCAGGATGTATTTGCCGGTGCATCGCCAGGGGTAGTGGTGCTGCAAAACGGGCGACGTTTTGTGCGTTACGTAAATTGAAACAGGGAAGGGAGCTGCTCAAATGGGCAGTAGGATTTTCCGTAAATGCGTTGCACAAACCCCTGCCAAACCGTAATATGCGTGCGGCAATCCGCAAGAGCGCCCTGGGCTTCTATCCAAATCTTGCTCTGTTCCGACCACAGACGGTCAGAAGTTGCTTGGAGACAGGAAGCAAGGGGATGGTTTTAGCAGCAAGGCACCAACTGGGTACAATCTGGGTACAATCAAAGATGGTGAAGCTTGCAGGGTGAGGGGTGGCAACCGGAAGCATCAAATTTAGGTAGTAAATTTGAGCAGGAAATTTGAGTTAGGAATGTCAGCAACCCTTCAGAGGCTTTGGAGACTACGATGCGATACACCAAGCTAACAAGCATAGCGATCGCCGCGGCTGTACTGGCGAGTGCGTGTACAACCGCCGAGAACATAGCGCAGTTGGACTGCACGGTGGAAAACATCGAGACGCGAGAATTTGTGGTGGTAAAAGCCGCCAATGCGGAGGATTGCGAGAATAAGAAACAGCTCGCCAAGCAAGGTCAACTGCCGGAGTTGAAAGCGCCACCGGCAGCACCGGCGCCGAATGTGGTACCGCGGGCGGGGACACCGACAGCGGAGGAACCGTTTGCCGAACCAACGGTACCAGCCAGCCCCTTGGCGGCTAGCTTGATTGTGACGCCCAGTGTGGAAGAGCGTAAGCAGGAAGCCTTGACGCGGGTGGAAAGCACGGATAGCCGCGACCCATTCACTGCCATTCCGGGAACGGTGCAAGCGCCGAATTTGCCGCCGCCGACCCCACCTCGCCCCCGGGTAAATCCTACGGCAACTCGGCTGACGGGAGGTGTCCCTACGGCGATTCGGGTCGCCCCGTCCCTGCC
>DMPD01000060.1 GCA_003456125.1 Cyanobacteria bacterium UBA8156
TTTGCGCCCCCAAAAGGTGGGGGGGCTCCTCCTTCCCCCCGGGGTCGCAATGGGCCCTGGGGGGCCGGGGGGGGGGGGAGCCTGCACGGCCCGGTGTTGAAGGATTTGCCCAGCCAGCCCCCCGCAGTGATAGAAGCGGTGTTTGGTTGGTTGCAGGGCTCCCTGCCGGCCATGACCCTGCAAGGCCAGGGACTGAGAGGAGGAGTCGTCAGCGGTTGGTTGTTGCCCGGAAACTTGACCGTGGCCACCCATTTACTGGGCACACCGTATTGCCCGTCCCTCCAGGGGGCCATTTTGGCATTGGAAGATGTCAACGAGTTGCCCTACCAAGTCGATCGCCTGTTGACCCACTGGCGATTGAGTGGGGCTTGGGCCGGGATCCGGGGCATTGCCTTGGGTCGCTTTGCCGCCGAGGCCCCCACCCAGCCCAGTTTGACTTGGGAGGAGGTTTGGGGCGATCGCCTCGGGGATTTGGGGGTGCCGGTGGTGACGGATTTGCCCTTTGGCCATGGGGGCCTCAACCTGCCTTTGCCGGTGGGAGCTATGGCCAGCCTCGACGGCAACCAAGGCACTTTGGCGGTGCGATCGCCTCTGGTATGCTGACTGCAGGATATTGGGGGTTGTGGTGGAAAGCGGGGCCATTCCCTACGTCTTTGCCTTTGGGACAGCGGCGGTTACGGTTTGGTTGGTGACACCGGGAGTGCGCTACCTGGCGTTGCGGGTAGGCCTGACCGATCGCCCCAATGAGCGCAAGCTGCACACGGTGCCGGTGCCCCGAATTGGCGGGGTGTCTATTTTTTGTGGCTATCTGTACTCCTTGCTGATGGTGTGGGGTGCCGGCTGGTTTGGCGTGTTGTCCCCGGCCAAAGAGTACGAGGTGTGGGGAGTCACCATCGGCGGCTTGGTGTTTTTTATGATTGGCCTGGCGGATGACCTCTTTGATTTGCCGGCCCTGGGTCGCCTGCTGGCGCAACTGATCGCCGCCGGTGCGGCTTGGCGGGTGGGGGTGCGCATCGAGTTTATTGCCCTGCCCTTTGTGGGACTGGTGTCCTTTCCGCCGGCCCTGAGCTTGCCCATCACCGCCATTTGGTTGGCCGGCACCGCCAACGCCATTAACTGGATCGACGGTTTGGACGGTCTGGCCGCCGGTGTCTCGGCGATCGCCGCCGCCGCAATCCTGATTGCCAGCCTCTTTGCCCAACGACCCGAAGCGGCCCTCATTGCCGCCGCCTTGGCAGGGGGATGTTTGGGATTTCTCCGGTACAATTTCAAATTGCGAGAATCCGCAGATATTTTTATGGGAGATGGTGGTGCCTATTGTCTGGGGTTTACCTTGGCGGGGGTCAGCACCATTGGCTTAACCAAAAGCACCGCCGTGGCGGCCGTGGTGTTGCCCTATTTGATTTTGGCGGTGCCGATTTTGGACGGGTGCAACGTCATTTTGCAGCGCGTGCGGCAGGGGAAATCGCCGTTTCACCCCGATCGCGGTCATTTGCACCACCGGTTGTTGCAGGCGGGGTTGTCGAAGCGGGGGACGGTGCTCTTCATTTACACCTTGACCTTGTGGGTGGGGGCATTGGCCCTTGCCTTTTCGGGGATGCCAGCGGGGGGTACCTATGCCGCCATCAGCACCGGGTTGCTGGGGTGGGCGTTGTGGCAGTTGTGGGGGCGACGGGGCGATCGCCCCTGAAAAAGCCAAAGCGGGTGCTACCGTAAAGCAAGCCCTTTATTTTGGTGAAAACATGAGCGAGTGTGTCGTCACCCGGCGGGCGGAATTTTCGGCCAGCCATCGCTATTGGTTGCCGGCCCTGTCCGATGATGAGAACGCTCGGCGGTTTGGCCCCTGCGCCAAATTTCCCGGCCACGGGCACAACTACGTTTTGTACGTTTCGATGGTCGGTCAAATCGACGACTACGGCATGGTGCTCAACCTCAGCGAGGTAAAGCAAACCATTGCCCGCGAAGTCATTTCCGACTTGAATTTTAGCTATTTGAATACGGCTTGGCCGGAGTTTCAAGAAACCCTGCCCACCACCGAAAACATCGCGCGGGTGATTTGGCAGCGGTTGGCTCCCCATCTGCCGTTGGTCAACATTCAATTGTACGAACATCCCAAACTCTGGGCCGATTATCAAGGAAACGGTATGCACGCTTGTCTCACGATTGGTACGCATTTTTCGGCCGCCCATCGCTTGGCTCTGGCCCGTTTGTCCCAAGAAGAAAACACCGCCATTTACGGCAAGTGTGCCCGCCCCAACGGTCACGGTCACAACTACCATTTGGAAGTCACCGTCAGCGGTGAAATGGATGCCCAAACCGGGGCGATTGTGGATTTGGATGCCCTGCTGGCTGCCATTAACCACCACGTCATTGAGCCGATGGATCACACGTTTTTGAACAAGGACATCCCCTTCTTTGCCGAGGTGGTGCCCACGGCCGAAAACATTGCCGCCTACATTCAAGCCTGTTTGACTTTGCCGGTGCGGACTTTGGGGGTAGAACTCCACCGCATTAAGCTCTACGAAAGCCCGAACAATTCCTGCGAGGTGTATGGCCCCAGCTTGCAACCGATCGCCGCGTTGGCGGATCGGGTGGCGGTGTCGGTCTGAGGCTGTGCATGGGGATTGGCTCCAAAGAGCCCTGCAAGACGACGCCTATATCCGCTGGGTAACCGGAGTGCAGCTCTGGGAGCGGATGACCGCGGCGGTGGCGCAATTGGCGACTTTGGAGCCTACCGGTTTGATGTTAGCCAGTCATCCCCAGGTCCTGCCGTTTTTGGGCCCCGCTTGGGAAGTGTGGGTGGTGGACGATGGTTCAGCCCCGTTGGTGCCCCGCCGTCCCCGCCAACCGGTGCTTCAAGGGTTACGCGGGACGGTCAACGGGCACTTTTGCCTGTGTTTGATGGCTGGCTTGGGGTTGTTGTTGGTCAGCGACGGCGAGCAACTGGGTTTGGGTTGGCATGCCACCACCCTCCTCTGCGCGATCGACGCTTTGCGCAACCATGTGTCGCTGCCGGTGCCGTTGCCCGAGCGGCTACGTCGGGCCGTGCCGGAAACCCCCGATCCGAGCAAATTATCGGATTGGTGGGCCGTACTGGCGATGACCCCTCCCCCGGCCATCACCGTTCCTCCCCTTGCGGAAACCGCCATGGTGTGCTCGCTGGCCCACGAAGTGAAAACCCCCCTGGCCACCATTCAAACCCTGACCCGCTCTTTGCGGCAACGTTCCGATTTGCCCCCGGTGGTGCAACACCGCTTGGCGGCGATTGAAGCGGAGTGTCGCGAACAAATCGAGCGGTTTGCCTTAATTTTTGCGGCGGCTTGTCCCCTGCCGGATACCCTACCCCTCATGCCGCTATCCCTCGGGGAACTCTTGCAAGCGATGTGGCCCGATTGGTTGCAACGGGGCCACCGCCGGGCGATCGCCTTGATCTTGGATGTGCCTAAGGATTTACCGCCCTGCACCAGCCACCCCGACCGCCTGCAATCGTTGTTGGGGGGGCTGCTCGATCGCCTCATTCGCAGTTTGCCACCGGGCAGTACCGTCCTTTTGCAGGTGCGGGAAGCCGGCGCCTATCTCAAGCTCCAGTTTCGGGTGCAACGGGTTGGGGCCGCAGCCGAGTTGGTGCAAGCGGTGGGGCAATGGTTGGTATGGCAACCGGAGACCGGCACCGTGGCCCTCAGTTTGGCGGCGGCCAACACCCTGCTGCAGTCTTTGGGTGCCCGTCTGAGCGTGCGTTTGGCGGCTTCCCCCTACGACGATGAAGTGTTGGCGGTCTTTTTGCCTCGCTTTTCGCCCGACCCTGCAATCGGGTAAAATTGGAAGCATCATGGAGTCGGAACCAGGGGGACATTCCTCCAGGGTATTGTTTGAAAAAAGTAGTTTTTGGAAACAAACTGGGGGAGCTTCCGTCCTTGCTGCCGGTATCCATTTTGGTCATTGAAGATTCCAGTGTCTTGCGCGAAGAGATTGGCGATATCTTGCGGCTGGAAGGGTATGAGGTCTGGGAAGCGGAAAACGGACGGGTGGGGTTGGAGCTAGCCAAGCTGCGACACCCCAACATGATCCTGTGCGATGTGGTGATGCCGGAAATGGACGGCCTCAGCTTGCTGCGGGCCGTGCGCCAATATCCAGAAACGGAAACCATCCCGCTGATCTTTTTGACCGCGCAGGCGGACAAACGGGACATCCGGCGGGGGATGGAGTTGGGGGCCGATGATTACCTAACGAAGCCTTTTACCGCTGGCGAGTTGTTGGGGGCCGTGCGGGCCCGGTTGCAAAAGCAACTGCGGCTAGTGGCTCATCGCCGTCCAATCGTGCCCACCGATGCCATACCGTACGATCCGGTAACGGGTTTGCCCAATGCCCAAGCCCTGGAGTCTTCCCTGGCAACAGCGATCGCCCAGACGGGGGTCGGCCTCGCTGTGGTGGATTTTGGAAATTTTGATGCTCTGGGCGGCGCTCTGGGCAGTGATGTGGAGCAGCGTCTGTTGCCGCAGATTGCGCAGCGGTTGCGGGCGGGGCTGCCGGAGAGTACGTTGGTCGCGCGCACCCGGGACTCCGAATTTGCGCTGTTGGTGCCGGGCAGCCCGGTGGATAACCTGGAGGTGGTGGCCCGGGCCTGCCTGCGGTTACTGACCGCCGCTTTCTCCCTCAACGGTCGCGATGTGGTTTTGCACGGCCATATCGGCTTGGCGGTGGCCCCCCACCACGCTTCCCGACCGGAGGAGTTGCTGCGGTGCGCTCGGTTGGCGGTGCAGGCGGCCCGGCAAGAAGGTCGCAATACCGTTTGTTGGTTTTCGACGGCGCTGCAAGCCCGGACAACCGAGTTGGTCGAGTTTGATGGGGAATTGTACCGGGCGATCGCCCAAAACGAATTGTTGCTTTACTTTCAGCCAATTGTGCGTCTGTCTACGGGCCGCTGCGAATCCTTTGAAGCGTTGGTGCGGTGGCAGCATCCGACCCAAGGTTTGCTTTCCCCGAACCGTTTCATTCCCGCTGCCGAAAATTCTGGTGCGATTCTGGCTTTGACCGAATGGGTGTTGGCCCGGGCGGTTCTCAGTGCCCGCCGTTCGCCGGTGCCCATTGCCGTCAACCTGTCCAGCTACGACTGTCAGCGCGAAGGGATGGTCGAAATCGTGACCAAGTTGCTGCACGATCGACAGGTGTCCCCCCAATCCCTCCAGGTGGAAATTACGGAAAGTGCGATCATCAAACAGTTGGAAACCACCATGGCCAATCTTCAGCAGTTGCGAAACCTGGGCGTGCGGGTGGCGATCGACGATTTTGGGACGGGGTATTCTTCGCTGAGTTACCTCAAGTATTTGCCGGTGGACAAGCTTAAAATCGATCGCTCTTTTGTGAAGGATTTGGAAGTAGATAGCAACGATACAGCGATTTTGCCGGCCATCCTGGAGATGGCCCGCCGTCTCTCGTTGGAGACCATCGCCGAAGGGGTGGAAACCGAAGAGCAAGAGGCGTTTTTGCAGGAACACCGCTGCGATTGTGCCCAGGGATACCTATACAGCCCCCCCCTCCCTTTGGATTCGGCGGTACGGTTGTTGTAATGGATGCCACCAATCTCAATACCCTCTGGGCTTCGGCGGCGATCGCCGCGTTGCGGGCGGCGGGGGTGCACTGGCTGTGTTTGTCCCCCGGCTCGCGATCGGCCCCGTTGGCGATCGCCGCGGCTCAACAACTAACCATTCGGGTGCATCCCGATGAACGGTGCAGCGCCTTTTTGGCGTTGGGAGCGGCCAAGCGATCGGGGCGGCCGGTGGGGTTGCTGTGTACTTCGGGGACGGCGGCGGCCCATTTCTTCCCAGCCATCATCGAGGCGTTTGCCAGTGGGGTACCCCTGGTGGTGTTGACGGCCGATCGCCCCCCGGAACTCCGGGACTGTGGGGCGGGTCAGGCGATTGACCAGATCAAGTTGTACGGCTCTTTTGTCCGGTATTTTGCGGAGGTGGGGGAACCGCAAATGAACCCCCGGGCGCTGCGGGCGCTGCGGGCGTTGACGGTGCGCGCAGTGGCGGTGGCCCTGGGCCAGACGGGTGGCCCGCCGGGCCCCGTCCACCTCAATTTTCCGTGGCCGGAACCGTTGGCCCCGTGGCCGGGGGACCCCCTGCCGCCGGCGGCGATCGCCGCGGCCCAGGCTCCCCTCTCCCAATCTCTCCCTGCGCAACGCTGGAGTTTAGCCTGGCCGGTGTTGCCGCCCCACGGGTTGGTGGTGGTGGGCCCCTACCCCCAGTCCCCCCCTGGGTTTGAGGCGGCGGTGCGGTCTTTGAGCGATCGCTTGGGGTACCCCTTGTTGGCGGAGGCAACGGGGTTGGCCCGCACGGCGGGGGTTATCGGTACCTACGACACGTTTTTGCGATCGCCGGTCTTTCGCGATCGTCATCGCCCCGATTTGGTGATCCGGTTTGGGGCACCGCCCACCTCCAAGGTTTGGCACCAGTGGTTAGAAGAGTGTGCCTGCCCCCAGGTGGTGGTGGGGTCGCCGGTCAACAACGAGCCGACCCATGGGCCCGCCACCTTTTGGGAGGGAGACCCCCTGCTTTTCTGCCAAGGACTGGCCCCCACGGCTCCGATCGCCCCAGACTCCTGGCGGGAAGCCTTTCAGCAGGCCCATGGCCAAACCCTGGCGGCGATCGCCACCTTTTTGAACCCCCTCACCGAATGGTTTGAGGGCAAGGTGTATGCCGAACTGGCCCGGCTCCTGCCCCCTACCGTGGATGTGTGGGTGGCCAGCAGCAACCCCATCCGCGACCTCGATAGCTTCTTTCAAGAATCGGCGATCGCCCCGGTTTGGTGCCATCGGGGGGTCAACGGCATCGACGGCTTGATTTCCTCCGCCTTGGGCAGTGCCTGGGTGAGCGATCGTCCCACGGTCTTGGTCTGCGGGGACTTGGCGTTTTTCCATGACCTCAACGGTCTGTGGGCTGCACACCGCTACGGCGGCAACTTGACCGTGGTTTTGGTGGACAACAACGGGGGCGGCATTTTTGAAGGATTGCCGATCCGCCAAACCGACGTGCCCTTCGAGGAATTGTTTGCGGTACCCCTGGACTGCGACCTGGCACCGGCGGTGCGGATGTATGGGGGCACCTGGCAGGAAATTGCTACCTGGGAAGAATTTCGAGGGGCTCTCCACCAGGCGATCGCCCAAGGGGGTTTGCAGGTTTTGCGCCTCCAGACCGATCGCCAACGCAGTATGGCCCTGCGACGAGAATTTTGGGAAGCAGCCAGGTTATTTTAGGTAAAAAATAGAGAGTTTGAGCCTATAGTCATTTTAATTAACTTTGAGAGGTTTGCCCTCACCCCCAGCCCCTCTCC
>DMPD01000332.1 GCA_003456125.1 Cyanobacteria bacterium UBA8156
AATATCGGTGTTGACCGTAGCTTCGTAGAGCACGTCCGCTTTGAGGGCTTTCTCGGGTTGGGGGGGAGCCGGTTGGGGGGCCGCCACCGGGGTTTTGGGGACGGCGGTTTGGGCGGTTTTGTCGTTGTCGTACATGGGCTTGGGGGGCAGCGCCCGGTAGGGCACCACAATGTAGTGCCAAACCGCGGCACTGAGGGCCGCAACCATACCCAAGCTGAAGGCCAGGGTCGAACTGGCCCGCGCAATTTCTGCGAGGTTGGCTACCACGATCGCCGCCATAGCGCATTTTGGTGTAAGGGCCCTGTATTATGCCACATCTCACCGCGGGGCCCTTGCGCCCTGTAGTACCATAGCGGCAATCTTTTGGCGGGAACCACCGATGCGTTGGCTCCAGATGGCTCCAGGCGCGGCTGCGGTTCTCGGTGTTGGGGCCCCGTATGACGGTTGATCTTCCTTTGCCTTTTGCCCGTCGTGCCATTGGTTGGTTGAACTTGCGGCCGGAGGAGGTGGAGCGCACCCTGCTCATGCTCCTCTTCAATATTGTGGTGTTTGTGGGCGGGGTCTGGCTGGAAACCACCACCGATGCCCTCTTTATTGATACCTTCGGGGCCCAAAATTTGCCGTTTGTCTATGTGTCGATCGCCTTTTTTGGGACGGCGATCGGCTTGGCTTACTCTTGGTTGCAACGGTTGGTACCCCTGCGCTGGGTGATGTTGTTGGTCTCGTTGACCATGTCTCTACCCCTGTTGTTGTTTTGGTGGGGGTTAGAGTTTCGGGGGACGGTTTGGTTCCGCACCAGTGTGTTTGCCGCCAAGCTGTGGACCGAGGCGATCTACACCATTAGTTATGTCAATGGCGATATTGCCGCCAACCAGTTGTTTAACATCCGGGAGATTAAGCGCACGTTTCCCATTGTCAGCAGCGGGGTGATGGTGGCCGAAGCCCTCAGCGGTTTTTCCACACCCCTGATGTTGCGATCGCTGGGGTTGCGCAACGTGGTTTTGGCGGCTTTGGTGGCGCTTTTGGCTTCCACGGCTTTGTTGTTTTACATTTCGTTGCGTTACCGTCAGGCTTTTCCCCACACGGCCTACAGCTATGCCGAAGACGGCGAGTTGGCGTTGCCCAAAATTCAGGGCAGCTTAAAGAAGTATGTGGGGCTGCTGTTTGGGTTTTTCATGGTGGCCCAGGTGCTGCTGTGGATTGTGGAAACGCAGTATTACACCCAACTGGAAATCAATTTACCGTCGGAAGAGGCGATCGCCAGTTTTCAGGGGTTGTATCGGGGGGTGTTGGGGTCTTCGCGGTTGGTGTTGCAGTTGTTTGGTTCCAGCCGCATTGTGGAGCGCTTGGGCATTTTTGTGACCGTGATGGTACCGCCCACGTTTTCGTTGGTGTTTGGGGTGTTGGCGGGATTCGCGCCCTTTGGCTTGTTTGTGGGGTTTGTGTTGTTGCGGGGATTTGACGACCTGTTCCGCTACACGATTGTGGCCAATACCTCACCGATTTTGTTTCAGGCGGTGCCAGAGCAGTTGCGGAGTCGGGTGCAGTCGTTTGTGCGGGGGATTGCCGATCCGACGGCCACGGGGTTGGCGGGGGTGTTGCTGTTGGTCTTGGCGGAAGGGATGCGCGCACAGGGGGTGCCGGTGCCGGTGGCGGCGCGGGTTTTTGCCGGCCTGTGTGCGGTGTTGGCGGCGCTGTGGTTGGGGGCCATCTGGTTGCTGCGCAAGGGCTACATCGAACTGTTGGTGCAGGGGATGGAGCGGCGGCAGTTGGGGCAGGCGGGCTTTGGCAGTCGGGAGGTGTGCCAAGCCGTTTCCGACGCGTTTTTGCGGGCGGAGACCGATGCCGATCGCCGGGTGTTGGTGGAGTTGTTGGCCCATTTGGAGCCCCGGGCCGCCAGTGAGGTGTTGGCGCCGATGGTGGAGCGCATGTCGCCGGAACTGCAGGAACGGGCGTTGGCTTCGATGTTGGCGTATCCCGATGCCCGCTATTTGGAACCCATTCGCCGTTTGATGCAGCGGTCGGATTTGCCCCCATCGGTGCGGGCGCTGGTTTTGCGCTATGTGTTTTTGGCGGAACCCCACCCCGATGTGAATGCCCTGCGGCAATACATTCAAGGGCCCTGCGATCCCCAGATTCGCAGTACGGCGGTGGCCATGGTGTTGCGGTTGGGCAACCCGTTGCAGGTCGCCGAGGCCACCAACACCCTGCGGCAAATGCTGACCAGTACCTACGAAATGGAGCGGATTTTGGGCTGTCGGGCGTTGGCGGAAGCGGCCTATATGCAGTCCCTGCGGTTTTACGTGCCGAAGTTGTTGCAGGACCCTTCGGTACCCGTGCGCCAAGAGTTGCTGAAGGCCATTGCGGCGACCCGGGCGGCAGAATACTTCCCGTCGTTGTTGCGGGGGTTGCGCTACCGCAGTACCCGGTCGGCGGCTACCCAAGCCTTGATTGCCCTCGGTGACGATGCGATCGAACCCCTGCTCAGCATGGCGGAAGACCCCCGCGAACTCGAAGCCCATCGGCTGCGGGCTTGGCAAATTCTGGGGGCGATCGCCGATACCAGTGCCACCTACAATGCGGTGACGGTGTTGGCCGCACGGCTGCCCCAACACTGGAACCGGCAACGGCGGGCGATCGCCAAGGCCCTGGTGCAAATTCCGGGGGACATCGGCATCGAAATTACTTTGGAGCGGATGGGACGGGCCGGGATTGAAGCCCTCGTGCGGCAAGAATTGTGCGTGATGGGGATGGTGTTGGCGGCCCATCAAGATTGCGGGCCGGCGGTTTCGACCGAAGCGGCTCTGTTGCAGCGGGCCCTAGAGCTGGAATACAACGATGGGTTCGATCGCCTGTTTTTGTTGATGAAGTTTTTGTACGAGCCGTTGGCAATTCAGGCGGCGGCGTTTCATCTGTTGGCGGGGACGGGCAACGCGATCGCCCGGGGGATAGAAATTCTGGACAATGCCATTGATTTGCCCACCAAGCATTTGATTTTGGGCATCGCCGACAAAAAACAGCCGGGCGATCGGCTCCGGGTGCTGGAGGAATTAACGCCCTACGAACCGCAGCCCCCCCTCGTCCGTCTGCAAGACCTGGTGGAAAGCCGCCACTGTTTAACGGATTGGACGGTAGCCTGCAGTTTTCACGTCGCCCGGCAACAGCGTTGGGGTTTGCCCGCCGCCGCCATTTTGCAGTGTTTGGAGCACCCGACCGGATTTGTCCGGGAAGCCGTGATAGCCTATCTGCGCGTGATCTCACCGCGGGTTTTGCAGCGATTGTTGCCACGCCTGCAACACGATCGCGACCCGCTGGTGCGGGCCCAAGCCGGGGCGTTGACAGCCTATTTCGCCACAAACAACCATGCTCACTAGTATCGAGCGGCTTTTATTGGTTCGGGGCATCCCCATGTTCCGGGAGTTACGGGACGATTTTTTGGTGCGGCTGGCGGCGGCTATGGGCGAGGTCTCCTTCGAGGCCGGCAAGGCCATCTTCTATGCCGGTCAAGAAGGCAAATCGTTGTACGTGCTGGTAAAGGGCAAGGTACGGGTTTACCTCGAGGAACGGGAATTGGCGGTGCTCGGCGACGGCGACTGCTTCGGCGAAATGTCGGTGTTTGATTCGGCCCCCCGCTCGGCTTCGGTGTTGGCCCTCATCCCCTGCGAATGCTTGGTGTTGACCCAACAGCAACTCTACGAAGCCCTCGACGAAACCCCGGAAATTGCGTTCAACATTATTAAGCTGTTGTCGGCCCGCATTCGGCAACAAAATTACCAAATCAACCAGTTTTTGGTGGGGGCCCTCCACCCCAGCGCCATGGCACCCCTGCCCCCCCAGTTTTGAGTGCCCTCTTATCCCTGTGAAAATCGCACGTGTCACACCGCAACTTCGCTTCACAATGGGGATTTTTTGATTTCCATTCTCCTCTTCCCAAGGGGGGCAGGAGGGGATAGAGATTTCCCCCTCCCAAAGCGGCAGAGGAGAGAATAGACCCCTGAATCACCTAGCAAAGATATAGTCGTTTCGGATAGAAATGAGACACTTTACGGGCTCTCCTGGCTCCCCTCTCCCACCCTGGGAGAGGGGCTGGGGGTGAGGGCAAAGGTATAGGAGCCGAACGTAAAAGACGGCATTGACGTCCCAGAAGGGGCTCCCCGGAGCCAGCGATCGCCAGTGGCTT
>DMPD01000011.1 GCA_003456125.1 Cyanobacteria bacterium UBA8156
TTCAACCAGCGATCGCACTCAAAGCTCCAAAGTTTGAGGGCGATCGCGCGGGTAGTGTTTGGTAGGCAGTGGCTGTAGGGAAAGCTCCGAACGTTTTAGCGTGTCCTAAAATATCTGTCTAACACAATATGACGGGAGTCAGGAAAGATGCTGTGAAGCCCGATCCAACGCCGCCACCTCATCACTGGATAGCATCCATCCCAAAGCACCGGCATTTTCGATCGCCTGGGCGGCATTTTTGGCCCCGGGAATAGGAGTCGTGCCTTTGGCGATCGCCCAATTGAGGGCCACTTGGCTGGGGGTACGCTCGAATTGCGCCCCGATTTCCTGCAACACCCGAAGCAGGGGCTCAATCCGAAACAGGCCATCGGCCCCAAATTGGGGATTGAGTTGGCGGCCGCCCTTGGGGGGTGCCGTCGCCTTGTATTTGCCCGTGAGCAGCCCTTGGGCCAGGGGACTGTAGGCCAAAATTTTCACCCCCAATTCCTGGGCTGTGGCCAGGACTCCATTGCGCTCGATCTGCCGCGCCAATAGCGAATAGGGCATCTGGTTAAACGCGAGGGGTACCCCCACCTCCGCCAACAGGTGGTGGGCTTCCCGCATTTGGGCGGCCGAGTAGTTGCTCACCCCGATCGCCCCGATTTGACCCGCCCGTACCGCCGCCGCCAACGTGTGCAACAGGGTGCGTTGGGACAACAAAAAACTCACCGGCTGATGTACTTGGTACAGCGCCACCGATTTCATTTGCAGGCGATCGAGGCTGGCCTGCAGGGCTTGGGTCACCGCCGCCGCCCCCCATCGCCACGGCAACGGCATAAACTTCGTGGCGATCGCCAAGGGCTTAGGTTCGTCCCGGCAGAACTCCCCAATCAGGCGTTCCGATTCCCCCAAACCGTACACCTCCGCCGTATCCAACAGGGTGATGCCTGCCGCCACCGCTGCCCGAAACGCTTCTCGTACGCTGGCTTTGTCGTATCCCTGGCCATACTGCCAATACAAAGTATCCCCCCACGCCCAGGTGCCGATCCCCAACGGCAACACCTCCGGCATCAACCCTACAGTTACGGTTTCCATGGTTTTCCTCCCCATTGCCCCCAGTGTAGGGCAATGGCTTGAAATTCGCCGCAAAGGGTGTTAGAGTTAAAACCTTGCCAAGGGCGTGTAGCTCAGTGGACTAGAGCACGTGGCTACGGACCACGGTGTCGGGGGTTCGAATCCCTCCTCGCCCGTTGATTTGGTTTTTGCTTTTGTTCTGGATTTTCTTTCCGGCTGCTCCTGGGTGCCTTCTTGGGGTCACTCGTAAGGTTATTCCTGGGGATTGTTATTGAGCCAGCCCCGTTTCCAGAAGAAGTAGAGCAAGCTGCCGGCGATCGCCAGCATCACCAACCAGCAGAGGAAGTAACCAATGGGGGATTTGAGTTCGGGCATGTGCTCAAAATTCATGCCGTAGACCCCAGCAATAAACGTTAGGGGAATGAAAATGGTGGAAATGACCGTCAACACCCGCATGGTTTCGTTGATGCTGTTGCTGACGGACGAGAGGTAAATATCCAGCAAACTGTGGGCCATTTCCCGGTAGTTTTCGATGGTGTCGAGCTGCTGCAACACGTGATCGTAGCAGTCGCGGAGGTAGACCCGGACGTAGGCCGCCATGTGGGCACTGCCTTCGCGGGTCAGGCTGTTGATGGCTTCGCGATGGGGCCACAACACCCGCCGCAGCCCCAACAATTCCCGTTTGAGTTTGTAGATTTTGTGCAGGGTGTGGGACTTGGGCTTGTGCACCACCCGGTCTTGCATTCCTTCCAGGCGATCGCCGTAGGCTTCCAGAATGGGGAAATAGCCGTCAAGCACCGCATCAATCAGGGCATAGGCCAGAAAATCGGGGCCGTGTTGGCGAATCAGACCCTTATTGCCAAAAATGCGGCGACGTACCGGCTCAAAACAATCGGCGGCGGCAGACTCTTGGACGGTCAGCACGTAGTGGGGCCCCACCACCAAACTGACTTGGGCGATCGTGTAGCCTTTGATGCGTTTGCGGGAGGCTCGGGGCACCGCCACCTGCAACACCACCAACAAATGCCCTTCGTATTCTTCTACTTTGGGGCGTTGGGGGATGTTAACAATGTCTTCCAGCAACAACGGGTGCAACCCAAACACCTCTCCCAATTGTTGCAATACCGCTTCGGAGCCCAGCCCCTGCACGTCAATCCAAGAGACTGCATCGCTGGTGAGGTACGACCGACAGGCTTCGGGATTGTTCAAGGTGTGCCGCTCGGCGCGATCGGTAGTGTAGTCAATGGCTACGAGTTGGGGGAACGGCGCGGCGGGATCGATGCTGAGGGTGCCCGGCGGACTCCCCGGCTCGTTGTAGGCGTAGCCTTCGTAGTCTTCCCACCCTTGTTCTTCGATCGGTTCTTCAAGCGGTTCTTCGCTGGGGTCGGCGCTGGGTTTGTCGCGAACGGTGTCCGATAGGGCAGGCATGGGCAAGGGTCAGCACTTTTTCGCATCCTACCCCAAATTGGGCGAGGAATTGCCCGTGCTTGTGCCCTTTGGTGATCAAGCAGAATCCAGGGGATGGACTTAGTTGGACTGGGGCCGGGCGATCGCCGGTGGGGGCAATTGCTCCCGCTGCTGTTGGCGGAAGCGAGCGACAGCACTTTCGATCGCTTCGTCTTGTTCCCGACTAATGCGATCGGCGGAGCGGGAATCGGAAAAATTGGCGTTGTGCATGAGCTGTTGCATCAAGCTCGTGCCGCCCTGACCGGTGGAAAAGTCGCGGTTTTTCTGCTGCAGATCTTCCAAGGCTTGTTGGGCTTCGGTGCGGGCCGTCTGGGCGATCGCCGCTGGCGTAAAACTCAGTACCGCTAGACCAAGCAGGAAGCAACGTTTCATGACTTTCCTCGTTTCCCTTCTCGGTTATTTTACCATTGGTGCTTCGGGGTCGTTTTCGGCAAAGGCGGCCAACACCACGGCCATGTGCGTCCAATGGGTTCCCCCCTGACAATAGACGGTGTAGGGTGGCCGCAGGGGCCCATCGGCCGAGAGTTCGGCGGTGCTGCCATCGATAAACGTACCGCCAGCCATCACCAACGCACTGTCGTAGCCCGGTGTCACTGCGGGTACCGGACTGACAAAGGCATCGACGGGGGAACACTGCTGAATTTGCCGACAAAAGGCTTGCAATTGGGCGGCGCTGTCGAGGCGCAGGGCTTGAATGGTATCGCTGCGCTGGTCAAAGGGACCCGGTTGCACGGCGTAGCCCCGTTGGGCAAAAAATTGGGCCGCCAAGATCAAGCCTTTGAGGGTTTCGCCCACCATTTGCGGGGCCAAAAACAAGCCCTGAAAGTTTAACCGCCGGTTTTCGCTGGCCCCGCCGTGGGCGCCAATGCCGGGAGCCGTCAACCGGTTGGCCGCGGCGGTCACCAAGTCCGCCCGTCCAGCCACGTAGCCGCCGTAGGGCACCAGGGTCCCCCCCGGATTTTTGATCAGCGAACCGGCCATCAAATCGGCGCCGACGGCCGTGGGTTCCTGAGTTTCCACAAATTCGCCGTAGCAGTTGTCCACAAAACAGATCACGTCGGGGTTTTGGGCTTTGACGGTGGCCACAATCCGGGCAATATCGGCTACGGTGAGGCTCGGCCGCCAGGCATACCCCCGCGATCGCTGAATCAAGACCGTTTTGGTTTGGGGTTGGATGGCTGTGGCTAAGGCCCCCCAGTCGATCGCCCCTTCGGCGGTCAAGTCTAGTTGCCGGTAGGTCACGCCAAAATCCCGCAGGGAACCGGGATCGGTTTGCCGCAACCCCAAGACCGGCTCTAGGGTGTCGTAGGGGGCTCCCGCCACCGCCAGCAATTCATCGCCAGGCCGCAACACGCCGTACAACGCACAGGCGATCGCATGGGTGCCGGAAACGATCTGGCTGCGCACGATCGCCGCTGGGGCCTCGACAATTTGGGCAAAGACTTTATCCAGGACTTCCCGCCCCAAATCATCGTGGCCGTAGCCCGTGGTGCCGGCAAAGTGGGAGGCACTCACCCGGTGGGCAGCAAAAGCCTGCAATACCCGCTGCAAATGGTGGTGGGTTTGCTCGTCGATTTGCCAAAAGCGATCGCGCAGTGGGGCCAATGCTTCGGCGACGGTCGGATGTAAGGTCATGGTTTATGCATGGTTCCCCACGGCTGATAGGAGGCGGGCCCAAGTGTCGGCAGCAGCGACATTCAACACCAGCCGTTTGTAGTAAAAATCCGCCACGTCCAATACCAGCACGGATTCCGCGGACGTGACGTACCAAAACTCCCGCCCCCGCCGGCTGTAAAAGGTACCGGCCGCCAGAATGCCCGGCAGACCCGTGCCGGGGGCACGAATCATCCAGGGGTCGGCCGGCGGGGTGGTGGTGCCCACGGCTTGGATTTGACCCAACGGCACCGTGATAGTCTCGCCGACATGGAAAGACCATAGACGTTCCCAGGGCCCCAACCGAATTTCCAACTTTTCTCCTCGGCGCTGCAATTCCATCTTTTACCCCCATTGCCGCAACCGCGTTTCCAGAATGCCCATTTGCGTTTCCGCCTCGGCGAGTTCGGCCCGGCTGGCGGCGATCGCCTCGGGAGCCGCTTTGGCCAAATAGCCTTCGTTGCCCAGTTGGGTTTGCAGGCGGGCGATGTTGGCCGCCAGTTTTTGCTGCTGCTTTTCCAGTTTAAGGCGCAGCTTGGCCAAATCCACCAGACCCGACAGGGGAATCACCGCCTGCACGGTACCCGATACCGTCGCCGCCACTTGTCCCAAATCCGCCGGCAATGTCTCTACAACGGCCAAGGGATCGAGCTTGGCCAGGTGGGCAATGTAGGTTTGGCAAGCCGTGAGCCAGGGGCGATCGCCCGCTGTGGTCTGCACCCAAGCCGGGACAACTTGCCCGGGTTTGATTTCGGTTTCTGCCCGCAGGTTGCGCAGGGTCCGGATCAGGGCGATCGCCTGGGCAAACTGCTGCTCCAACTCGTCGGTCAGGGCTTGGCGATCGGCCACGGGGTAGGACTGGGTAGCCAAAAACGTACCCTGGGCCCAGGGTTCCCCATGGATTTCCTGCCACAACTCTTCGGTGACGTGGGGCATAAACGGATGCAAGAGCCGCAACGTGCCTTCCAACACCGTGTACAATACCCGTCCTACGGTGGCATCGCCCGCCTGCAACCGGGGCTTGGCCAACTCGATGTAGTAGTCGCAGTAATCCCCCCAAATGAACTCATAGAGGGCGCGGGCTCCTTCCCCAAACCCGTATTGGGATAGCCGCTCATCCACCTCGGCGATCGTGCGGTGGTACCGCGACCAAATCCAGCGATCGACCGGCTCGGTGATTTCCGGGGTGGTGATGGGGGTCGGCAACGCCGGCAAATTCATCATCACAAACCGGGTGGCATTCCACAACTTGTTGGCAAAATTGCGGGCGGCCTCAACGCTGGGGGATTCCTGGGTTTTGCGGTTGAAATCCATGCGAATGTCTTGCCCCACCCCAATGGTTTCCTTCACCAACAGGTAGCGCAGGGCATCGGTGCCGTACTTCTCAATCAAGACCAGGGGGTCAATGCCGTTGTTTTTGGACTTGGACATTTTTTGATTGTTTTCGTCCCGCACCAAACCGTGGATGTACACATCGCGGAAGGGAATCTGACCGGTGAAGTAGCCCCCCATCATCGTCATCCGGGCCACCCAGAAAAAGATGATGTCAAAGCCGGTAATCAGGGTGGAAGTGGGGTAAAACGTGGTGAAATCCGGGGTGATTTCGGGCCAACCCAAAGTGGAAAAGGGCCACAACCCCGACGAAAACCAGGTATCCAACACATCGGGATCGCGGATCAGAGAGACCCCTTCGCCGTATTGAATCCGGGCTTGGTCGTAGGCTTCGGCTTCGGTGCGGGCCACCACGTAGGGAGTCTCCGCCTGGATCTCAGAAACATCCTGCGCCACATACCAGGCGGGAATTTGGTGCCCCCACCACAACTGGCGGGAAATGCACCAATCCTGCAACTTCACCAGCCAATCCCGGTACACCTTGCGCCACCGCTCCGGCAAGATTTGCGGCTCGTTGTGTTCATCCAGCCGCTGCAATGCGAAATCCGCCAAGGGTCGAATCCGCACATACCACTGGGTGGACAAAAACGGCTCTACCGGTACCTTCCCCCGCTCCGAATAGGGCACGCTGTGGGTGTAATCTTCGATTTTTTCCAGCAATCCTTGGGCTTCCAGGGCGGCCACCACCGCCTTGCGGGCGGCAAACCGATCCATGCCGGCAAATTCGCCGCCGTTTTCGTTGATGCGGCCGTCTTTTTCCAGGATGTTGATAAACGGCAAACTGTGACGTTTGGCTACCTCACAATCGTTGAAGTCGTGGGCCGGAGTGATTTTCACACAACCGGAGCCAAATTCCCGATCCACATACTCATCCCCCACAATTGGAATTTCCCGATTCATCAGGGGCAGTTGGATGGTTTGACCAATGAGGTGACGGTAGCGATCGTCTTCGGGGTTCACCGCCACGGCCGTATCCCCCAACATCGTTTCGGGGCGGGTGGTGGCCACAATCAAACATCCATCGCCGGTGCTGAGGGGATAGCGAAAATGCCAGAGGTGCCCTTTCACTTCCTGCATATCCACTTCCAAATCGGACACCGCCGATTGGGAGGCCGGACACCAGTTCACCAGGTATTCCCCCCGATAGATCAAACCGTCCTGGTGCAGCCGCACAAACGCTTCGGTGACCGCTGCGGATAGTCCCTCATCGAGGGTAAACCGTTCCCGCGACCAGTCGGCGGAGACCCCCAACCGCCGCAATTGGTTCACAATGGTGCCCCCGGATTCCTGTTTCCATTGCCAGGCCCGCTCCAAATACTTTTCGCGGCCCAGGGCTTGCCGGGTGTTTTTTTCCGCTTTGAGTTGTTTGTCGAGGATGGCGCTGACGGCGATGCTGGCGTGGTCGGTGCCGGGCAGCCAGAGGGCGTTATCGCCCTTCATGCGGCGATAGCGCACCAAGGTATCGATCAAAGCTTCCTCGAAGGCGTGGCCCATGTGCAAACTGCCTGTGACGTTGGGGGGGGGAATCACAATGCAGAATGGTGGGCGATCGCCCGGCGCTTGGGCCCGGAAAATGCCGGCGGCTTCCCAGCGTTCTTGCCAACGGGCTTCGGTTTCGGCAGGGTGGTATTGTTTCGAGGCGATCGCCATGGCACTGCAGTAAAACGGGAAGCCCCATTATAGGATGGGCAGGATTTTGAGAGGGACGGCCATGCGGGTAGCCTTTGTCGATCGCATTGGTTGGGATTACCGACCCGATACCGTGTATCAAGAACCGTTGGGGGGTTCCCAATCGGCGGTGTGCTACCTGACAGCGGCTTTGGCCCAACGGGGGGTAACGGTGGCCTTGGTCAACCACACGACCCAGGAAGGGGAAGTGTTGGGGGTTTCGTGCCACCACGCCGAGCGCTTGCCAGAGGGGTTTTGGCAAAATTTTGATGCGGTGGTGCTGTTCAACGAGTCGGGGTTGGGCTTGGTAACCCGGGCCGAGATCCTTGAGGACACGGCCAACCCCTGCACGCCACTGATCCTGTGGACGCAGCACGATGGCCATCAGCCGGCGATGCAGGCCCTCCACGATGTGTTGGAGCGGACGGTCTACGATCGCTTTGTGTTTGTCAGCGAGTGGCAGCGGCAGCAATACCTCCATCACTTTGGCTTAGAGGCGGCGCGCACCCACGTGTTGCGCAATGCGATCGCCCCCAGTTTTGCGCAACTCCCACCGGTGGCAGAAAAAGAACCCTTGGTGGTGTATACCAGCACCCCGTTTCGGGGGCTGGCGGAATTGTTGGCTCTGTGGCCGGCCATCCATCGAGGTTTTCCCCAAGCCCGGTTGGAAGTGTTTTCGAGCTTGCAGGTATACCGGCAAACGCTGGAAGCGGATCGGGCCCAATTTGGGGAACTGTACGATCGCTGCCAACAGCTGCCGGGGGTGACCTACCGGGGCGCGATTCCCCAACCGGAATTGGCCCCAGTGCTGCAAAAGTCCTTGGTTTTGGCCTATCCCAACACCTTCCCGGAGACTTCTTGCATTGCGGTGTTGGAAGCTCTGGCGGCGGGGTGCCATGTGGTGACCAGCGCGTTGGGGGCCCTCCCTGAAACCACCGGCGGTTGGGCCACATTGATTCCCCCTGGCGAAACCTACGGCGGGCAATTTGTGGCGGCGGTGGGGCAAATTTTGCGGGAGCAGGAGGCGTTGCGGGCCGATCGCGATCGCCAGAGTGCCCAGACCAAAACCGACCATATCTGGAGTCGGCGGGCGGCCCAATGGGAAGCTTGGTTGCAGGAAGTGTGTGCACCGGCGGCCATGCCGGCAGACGCGGAAGAACGGGCCCGGGCCCACGAACGCCGTTTGCAGTTCGCCGAGGCGGCGGCGATTCGTGAACAGGTCTACGAACGGAACCCGGCGCATTGGGCCAACACCTATGCCCTGGCGCGGGATTATCGAGCGTTGGGGTATGGTTGGGGCGAAAGTGGACTGTATTTGCAAGAGGCCTGGGTGGAAGCAGCGACCAACCCGGAACTGTTGTGGCAGATGGCGATCGCCTGCGAAGCCATGGACGATCCGGAAACTGCCGCGCGTTACTGGCAAGAGGCGATCGCCCGGTGTCCGGGGTTGGCGGTGTTGCGGGGGGCCTAGCCATGCTGTTTACCCAAAAGCTGCAAGGGGCGGGCAAACTCACCGATCTGCACTTCACGTTGATGCAGGTGGGCTCCCGCAAAATCTACGAGGGCGATTTCTTTCCCCGTTGGCAAGTCTTGGCCCCACACTTCACGGTTTATGGTTTTGAGGCCGATCCCACGGCCTGTGCCGAAGCCAATCAAGCCGCCGCGGGGCTGCCTTGGCACGAGCAGCATTTTCCCTATGCGATCGCCGGTCAAACGGGTGCGGCCACCCTCTACCTCACCCATTTTCGGGATTGTTCTTCGCTGTATCGACCGAACTTGGCGATCGCCCAGCGGTTTGGCATGGATTCTTGGTTGCAGGTGGAACAGGAGTTGCCGGTAACCACCACCACCCTCGCGGCCGTCTGTCGCCAACACCAACTGCGATCGCCCGATGTGTTGCGGGTGGATGTGCAGGGGGCCGAACGGGAAGTGTTGCGCGGTGCGGCCGCAATCTTGCCCCATGTCCTGGCGATCGAAGTGGAAGTGGAGTTTTTGCCCCTGTACCAAGGACAACCCCTGTTTGAGGATGTCGATTGCTTTTTGCGGTCGCAAGGCTTCACGCTGTGGGATCTGCGGTTGCAAAAACACCGGCGAGTGGCCGCAGCGGTCTATTCCACAGCTACCCAGGGGCAACTGGTGTGGGCCGAAGCCCTGTACTTCCGCGATCCTTTGGCTACGCCCCCCACCTGGCAAGGCGATCGCCGCCAACACCTCAAACTGGCCTGCATTGCCGAAGCCTTTGACTACCCCGATTTCACGGTGGAGTTGCTCAGCCACCTCACGTTCACGTCTGCCGACGACCCCGCCACCAACTTGGCGGCGCTTTTGACGGAAACCCTGCGATCGCTGGCGGGAGACCAACCGCTGGCCCTGCTGGACAGACTAGCGCCCTATCACCCCTGAAGTCAGACCAGGTATTTCACCAAAGCGTTGACGTTGTGCCGCATCATGTCGGCATAGGTTTCGGCACCGCTGCCGGGGGCCCCCAACGAGTCGCTGTACAGAGGTGTCGCCGCCACCTTCACCCCCGCTTCGGCGGCGATGGTTTCGATCAGGCGGGGCGAGATGGTGGTTTCCACAAATACAGCCGGTACCCGCGTTTGCCGCAACTGCTGCACAATATTGCGCAGGGTTTGCGGGCTGGGCTGTTCCTCGGTGCTGATGCCAATCGGCGGCGGCACAATCTCGATGCCGTACTCGCGCCCAAAGTATTGAAACGCATCGTGGGTGGTCAGCAACTTGCGATTGGCAACCGGAATGGCGACCAAGCGTTGGCGCAGGTCGCGATCCAATGCCTGCAAAGCTTGTTGGTAGCGATCGCCGTTGGCGGCCCAAACCTCCCGCCCCTCTGGAAACTGGGTCTGCAACCGAGCCACCACCGGGGGCAGAGCCGCGATGACCAAGGGCACACTCCCCCAAACATGGGGATCCGGGGTGTCGCTCTCTTGAATGGGGGTCACGGTTTCGGCGATCGCCATGGCCGGCCGCCCGCTGCTGCGCACCAACTTTTCAATTTGGGGTTCTAGGTTAAACCCGTTGTAGAAAATCATGGCCGCCGTCTCCAACACCGCCGCATCTTGCGGCGTCGGCTCGTAGATGTGGGGATCGACCCCCGGCGCCAACAACGAAACCACCGGTAGGCGATCGCCCACCAGTTGCCGCAACCAATCCGCCAGGATGGTGTTGGCAGCCACGATTTTTCCCGATGGATTGGTGGGTGTGCCCGGTTGATTGGCATTGGGCCCGGCCGCACAGGCCGTGGCGACCGCCGCTCCCACACCGATTGCCAAAAAGGTTCTACGCCGCATCGCTTTTCACAATGTTTTCACTTTTATTCAGGATAGACCATGGGAGCTGTTTTCACAATGCTTTCATTTTCGGGTGTATACTGCGAGGAGTCTTGGTCAAAAGCGATGCTGACAATCGAGGGTCTCACGGCGGGATACGGGTCGGAGCCGGTTTTGGTGGGGGTAACCTTGGCAGTGGAACCCGGACTCACCGGCATTGTCGGGCCCAACGGTGCCGGCAAAAGCACTTTGCTCAAAGCCATGCTGGGGTTGATGCCGGCGGCGGGAACCGTGCGCTACGCCGGGCGGCCCCTGAGTTGGCAGCGGGAGCGTTTGGCGTGGGTACCCCAGCGATCGCGCGTGGATTGGACTTTTCCAGCGACGGCCATGGACGTGGTGTTGATGGGACGGATTCGCCCGCACTCCTGGTTGCAGCCCTTGACCGGCGGCGATCGGCGGCGGGCGATCGCCGCTTTGGAGCGAGTCGGGATGGCCGACTACGGCGATCGCCCCATTGGTCGGTTGTCGGGGGGGCAACAACAGCGGGTCTTTTTGGCGCGCGCTTTAGCCCGCGATCCCGAAGTTTTGTTGCTGGATGAACCGCTGGCGGGGGTGGATCGCCCCACCGAAGAGACAGTATGGTCGATTTTGCGGGAATTGGCCGCCGAGGGCAAAACCCTGTTGATGGTGCATCACGATATCGGCATGGCCCGCAACGTCTTCGATCGGGTGCTGCTGTTGAACCGGCAAGTGGTGGCTTGGGGCGTGCCGGAACAGGCCTTGACCGCCGCCAACTTGCAACGAGCCTATGGGCAAACCTTGGCGGTCGCCTGAGATGGACATCCTCTGGGAGCCTTGGCAACTCGCCTTCATGCAACGGGCTTTGGTGGCGGTGCTGTTGGTGGCGGGTTTGTGTGGGGTAGCGGGCAGCCTCTTGGTGGTGCGGCGGCAGGCCCTGTTGGGCGACGCGATCGCCCATTCCTTGTTGCCCGGTGCCGCCTTAGCGTTTGTGGTCAACCTGCCGCTGTCGGTGGGGGCCTTTGTCGCCGGGTTGTTGGCAGCTTTTTGCATGGCCGTGGTGCCCCAGCGATCGCCCGTCAAGGAAGATGCGGCCATGGGGATTGTGTTTTCTGCCTTTTTTGCCGCCGGCGTGGCTTTGATTACCGTCATCCAAAAAGAGCGCAAAATCGACCTCAGCCATTTTTTGTTTGGCAATTTGCTGGCCACCACCCCCCAAGACTTGGTGGAGATGGCGATCGCCACGGCGGTGGTGATCGGGGCGATCGCCCTGTTTTACAAAGAGATTTTGTTTTACAGCTTCGATCCGGAAGGGGCGGCGGTGGCTGGGCTGCCGGTGCGGGCCTTAGAAGTGGGGATTACGGTAGGGATCACGGCAGCCGTAACGGTCGGGATGAAAGCCGTGGGCGTTTTGCTGGTGTTGGCCATGTCCATTGCGCCCGGGGCTACCGCCTATTTGTGGATGCCGCGGTTGCGCGGGGTGATGGTCGCGGCGGCCCTGTTGGCAGCCCTCAGCGGTGTGGTCGGGTTGTACGGCAGCTATTTCCTGAACTTGCCTTCCGGCCCCGCCATTGTCTTGGTCAGTGCCGGCTTGTTTGGCATCGCCTGGGGCACCCATCGCCGGAGCTAGGGGAAAAGTAGGGGAAAAGGGAGAATCTTTGCCACAATGAAAAAGCGAACCTTGGGAAAAACGGATGGGGGGGCTGACGTGAATTCCGAACGCTATCGCCAGCAGTTGGTGCAAGACGGAGAAAAACGATTTCGGGAATGGCACGGCCGGTTTCTGGCCTACCAGCAGCGTTTTCTGCAGGAGATGGGGTTAAGCCCGGTGCGGTCAGCCAAGCCCTCCGCGATCGCCACCGGGGAACCGGCGAAAGCCGTGTCGGAGCCGGCCATCCCCGCCACGGCGCCCGAGGAACCCATCGACCAAAACCTGTGGTGGGTGGTGCCGGGTCGGTTGGCAGGAGTGCGCAAACCCACCGCCGCCGAACTGCCCGCCTTGCAACAGGCCGGCATTAGCGCGATCGTTTCCTTGACCGACGACCCCGGGAATTTGGATTGGTATGCGGCGACCGGCATTCCCCACCTTTGGTTACCGGTGAAGGGGGGCACCGCCCCCACCCACGAGCAGTTGGCTGCGTTCGGCGAATTTATGGCCGCCAACGGGGGCGGCATCGCCGTACATTGTGCCAGCGGTCGCCGCCGTACCGGCGCCTTTCTTGCCACTTGGTTGGTATGCAAGGGCAGTTCCGCCGAAGCGGCGATCGCCGCCATTCAGACCGCCAACCCAGCGGTAGAGCTACGGGAAGCCCAGATCACCATTTTGCACGAGTTGGCCGCGAACCGGTGAACAGCAAGCCCAAACGGGGGGTCGCCCCCAGCACCACCCTTTGGCAATTTCGGGAAGCCATCAAGGATGCGTTGGTGGACATCACCACCATCGAAGTCACCACGGCGTTGGTCGATCGCATCTCCCCGGCAACGTTTTCCGCCGAGGATTTTTACGAGCGTTTGCAGCAGGATTTAGCCTGTCGTACCCCGGCGGCGATCCAACAATGGCGCGAACATTTAGAGCATCGTCAGCAGGAATTGTTGGCGATGCGGGGCACCGTGTCCAGGGAATCCGAGCAGCAGCGAATTTGGCAGCACCATCACACGGTTTGGTTGCGCCAGGCCCAACACCTGCGGGTTTTGGAGCAGCGGTTGCAGAGTCCGGCGGCCCTCCGGCAAGAATGGGAGCGGTTTTACCAAGAGGCCAGCGCCGTGTTGTACCGTCTGCACACCGAGGGGCAACCCGTGTACTTTGGCAGCGTCGAAGTGGCCGCTTTGCGCCGCCTCTGGGAAACCTACACCGCCCTCGATAACGGCGAGCAAATTTACGCCAGCACCCACATCCGCCTAGAAGGAGACACCATCGAGCGGTACCGGCGGGAACTGTTCGATCGCCAAGTATTTGACGAAGCCACCGCCCAGGCCCTGATGGCTTTGCACCGAGAGAGCGTGACCCGATCGCGCGATCGCTGGAACGATTTGGTCGCCTTTTTGCTGGGTCTGGTCGAACGTTTGATCCCCTACCGCGATGCCCAACGGGAACGGAACCGCCTCACCGATCGCCCCTGAGGTCATCACCTGTGTGGTCGACCAAGCCACAGTGCACGTGTCTTGGCCCCTGCGGGAGACCAAGCGCGAGACCATTCCCTGGCCCACCGTGGCCGGTTTGGGGTGTGTGATCAGCGGTTTGGGATTGGGGCCCCAGCCCCAGGCCGCCTTCACGGTGATCACCTATGCAGGCGATCGCCCCGTTTTGCAAAGCACCTTCACGTTGGTGGGGCGGCATCGGGTCGTTGTGGCGCGGGACTGGGCAGCCAGCCCCCATTTTGCGTTGTGGCAGCGGCGGCATCACCAAGCGATCGCCGAATTTGGAGCCCAGGCCGAACAGGCGGTGGGGGCTTACCTCTTGCGACAGTTGCAACCGGTGGCATGGGCGATCGCCCTAGCGGGGTGGGTACCCGTGGCGATCGATTCCCACCAACAGCGGGGGTGGGGGGCCCCAGCTTTGGCAGCGATCGCCTGGGGCGGGGCCATCTATGGCATTCAGCGGTGGGGGGCCCGGTGGCTGCAACGGCAAATTTTCAGGGTGAACCATCGCTTCAGCACCTGGATTTTGGCGCAAATTTTGCGCCACGCCCGGCTGTTGTAGGGGGCTGTCCCCATTTGACCGCCCTCTTCCGGTAAAATAAAAATCAGATTTACTCCAGAAATTGCCGTGAAATGCCAACCGTTGCCCTGCTCAGGTTTGCGATTCTGGATGGCCCTGCTCACCCTAACCGTAGGGTTGCATGGCTCGGAAAAGGCGATCGCCCAGGGACTTTTGGCCCCGAGTATCTTTGACAGCGCGGTCGAAAGCGGTTTTCGCAATTACGCGGTGTTTGCCCGGGGGCGCGATCCCGTCACGGTCAACCGCATTTTGGATGTGGCCCCCACCGCCCGTTTTGGCAACGTGAACGGGCAACCGGTGGTGTTGGCGGGCATCAACCTCGAGAGCACCAGTGCCAACGATTTAGCCCTGCGGTTGCGGCAACGGGGAGTCCCGGCCGAAATTGCCCTGGGCACTTCCTTAACCCTAGATGACGGGGGAGCCGGCGGAGCGGTGGCCGGGGTTTCGATTGTCCCTGGCGGCGGCGTGGCGGCCCTACCGCCCCCCGTGGTGCCACCGGCCGCAAACCCTACCACCGTGCCGCGACCGGCCCAACTCCGGTACACGACGATCATACCCATCTACGGCAGCGCCGCCAACACCTTCGTGCTGGAGCAAGTACAGCGGCACATTCCCACCGCCCGGCTCGTCGACTCCCGACGGGGGCGCTACGTACTGGCAGGCGCCTACGGCGATCGCAACAGCGCCGAAGCCACCGCCTTTTTTCTGCGGTCTTTGGGGTTAGATGGTCGGGTAGCCTTTTTCTAGGAATTTCCAGGAGAACGTTTTGGCAGAGACCAATTTAGCACCACCGAACGATACCGATCCGTGGTGGCGACTAGCGGTGGGGTCACCCTGGGATGGGTTTGCCCTGGCCGCAGAAATGCCGTTGCCGGTGGCCGCCCAGTCCTTTGACGAGCAGCGATCGGCCCACCGGGCGGCGTTGGCCTTTTTGCAAGCCGCAGTCGAAGCCGGGGGCTGGGCCGACGTGTTGACGGCCGATGGCGTAGCCAAGGTGCGCGATTTGTTTGGGACGGGGGGAGCACCGGAGCGCCACCGGCTTTTGCAATGGTTGGAAGAACAACTGCCAACTCCGGCCCGGGAGCGGTTTGCGCGGTATTGGTACGGCTGGGAAGAAGCGCCCCCCTCCCCCGATGCCCACTGGCTGACCGTCGCCCTGCAAACCT
>DMPD01000009.1:0-7547 GCA_003456125.1 Cyanobacteria bacterium UBA8156
TATCCGAAACGACTATAATTCCTGCTCCCCCCTTTCCCAAGGGGGGGGATAGAGAAACCCCTCACCCCTGTTAGGAGAGAGCTTTCGGGTGAGGGAGAAAAGTCACAGCGTTGTCGCCGAATTTGATGCCGTGGCATGGGCTACAGGTATTCTTCGATGAGGCGGCGCTGGTGCAGGCGATCGCCCTCGCCGGCCAATTCTTGGCCCAGGGCCATCAACACCGCCAAGGGGGGCTGCCACACCCGCAATTCCGGCGGTGGTTCCGTACTGTTGGCCAACCGCAACGACAGGCGATCGAGCCCCACGGTCTGCACAAACTCCCGGATGCGTTCATCGTAGAGGCGGGAGCGGAGGGCGGCAAAAAAGTCGATCGCCCGCTCCGGGAAGGCATCCACCAGCCGCTCAATATCGGTGCGGGGCACCCCTTCGGCGGCAAACATCCCCGCCACAATGCCCAGGCGATCGGCGCGATCGGGTTCCCAGTAAAACTTTTCCATCCGGCCATCCCGCACCAGGGGGGCATACAACGTCGCCAAATCGTTGCCCGTCACCACAATCGGTACCCGTTTGAGGGGGCGCTCATCGTAGCTGCCCGGCAGTTGGACATTGGTGGGGTCATCGGCAATGTTCATCAGGGTACCGCTCACCAGTTGGGTGTTGACGGTGTACTGAGTCCGGCGATCGACCCGGCCCACCCCCGCATCCAAATCGTGGATCACCAGGGCACCCATCTGTCCCCGCACCCGAATCCGCTCCGCCGCTTCCCGATACCGCAACCGCAACAACCGGGACGGATCGCCCGCATCGGGGCTTTCCAATTCCGCGCTCGACATTTTCACCGGCTCAATACCCAACTGCCGAAAAGCCAGTTCACACTGAAACGATTTGCCCTCCCCTTTGGGGCCGTGAATGCCCAAAATCAACGGTACGTGGCTGGTCAAGGGCAAAAAGTTCTTGACCAAATGCAAAACCAGTTTGTCCAAAAACCGCGGGGACAGGTAGTAACTCATGGCAGCAGTACGGTGGAGCCGTTCTCAGGCTACATCCCTCACGGCACAAATCGGCAAAACTTTTTCTTGCCCACCCGCAGCACTGCCCCTGCCAAATCCTGCGCGCTCAGGAGGCGATCGCCCGCAGTTTGTTTGACCCCATTCAAGTACACCGCACCGTTGGCAATTTGGCTTTGGGCTTCGCTGTTGCTTTTGCACAGACCGCTGGCCTTGACCACATAGAAAAAGGGAGCGGGGAAAGCCATGGGCTCCAAAGAGACCTCCGGGATTTCCCCCAGGGCCTCGGTCTGCCCCGACAACACCAAGGCTTCGGCATCCTGACGGGCTTGTTGGGCCGCAGCCGCGCCGTGGTACTCGGTCACCAGGGTTTCCGCCAACAGTTTCTGGCGATCGCGCGGGTTGGCTGGCAACGCGGCCAAATCCAGATCGGTGAGCAACTCAAAATAGGTGGGCACCACCGCATCGGGCACCTTTTCCAGCTTGGAATACATGGTGAGGGGGTCTTCGGTGAGGCCCACGTAATTGCCCAGGGATTTTGACATTTTTTGTACCCCGTCCAACCCCGGCAACAACGGCAACAACATCCCGAATTGGGGCGACTGCCCAAAGTGCAACTGCAAATCTCGCCCCATCAAAATGTTGAACTTTTGATCGGTGCCCCCCAACTCCACATCGGCGGCGATCGCCACGGAGTCGTAGCCCTGCAACAACGGGTAGAAAAATTCATGGAGGTACACCGGCACCCCCTTCTCATAGCGATCGGCAAACCCCTCCTTCGCCAACATTTGCCCCACGGTTGCCGTAGCCAACAGGGCCAGCGCTTGATCCAAAGGCAAATTGTCCAACCAATCGCCGTTGTAGCGTACCTCTAGGCGATCGGGACACAGATCCAACACCTTCCCGGCCTGGGTCAGGTAGGTCTGGGCATTGAACGCCACCTCTTCCGGCGAGAGCCGGGGCCGGGCCTCCGACTTGCCCGTGGGGTCACCAATGCGGGCCGTAAAATTCCCCACAATCAAAACCGCCTTGTGACCGGCATCCTGAAACTGTCGCAGCTTGCGCAACGCCACCGTATGGCCCAAATGCAAATCCGGGCGGGTGGGATCGATGCCCAGCTTGATTCTTCGGGGAGCCGCCGCCAGATATTGGCCCAAGTCTGCGGTCTCCCGATCGGGGAAAACCTCAGTGATGCCCCGTTCCCGCAAGGCTTGACCGGGGTTCGCGGAGAGATTGCCGATTTTGTCCTTATTCACACCCAAATTTTCGCTTAGAATTGCCGCAGCATTTCTCCCAATTTTCGCACTTTCAGGAGCGAAATCCCGCGGTGACTTCCAACCCATCCCATCCTCCCAAACCTCACCCTAAAAAACGAGGGCAACCTCCTTTGTCCGGTTCAGCCACTTCCCAAGCCCAAAAGACGGTAGGGACAACCGGTGCAGCGGGGGGGCAAACCGCCCAGGGCTCGCCGGGGGCAGCCACGGCGGTACGGCGGGCCCGCATCACGTCCCCGATGTTGGTGTTGGGTTTGGTGAAGGGATTGTTGCAGGTTTCGGGGGGTACCCTCCTCGCTTCTCTGCTGGTTGGCGGGGCGGCGGTAGCCGGTGGTTTGGTGGGGCTGGCCCTGAGTTTTCGGGACTTGCCCGATGTGCGGGTGCTGAAGGGGTATGTCCCCACCGAGACTTCTTATGTTTACGACATCAACGGGGAGTTGTTGGCCCGGGTGCATGGGGATGTGAACCGAGAAGTGGTGCCCCTCTCCAAAATTTCCCCCCATCTGAAACGGGCGATCCTGGCGATCGAAGATGCGTATTTTTACAAACACCAGGGTATCGATCCGGCGGGGATTGCCCGGGCGACCGTAGTGAACTTCAAATCGGGGGCGACGGTAGAAGGGGGGTCTACCCTCACCCAGCAGTTGGTGAAAAACCTGTTCTTGAATGATGAAAAGAGTCTCAGCCGGAAAATGGCCGAGGCCGTGTTGGCGCTGCGGGTAGAACAGGTCTTCGAGAAAGACAAAATTTTGGAAATGTACCTCAACCAAGTGTTTTGGGGACGCAACACCAACGGGGCCCAAGCCGCCGCCCAAAACTACTTTGGCAAAAGCGCCGCAGACTTAACCTTGGCCGAAGCGGCGATGATGGCCGGCATTGTCCAAGCGCCATCAGTGTTTAACCCCTTTGACAATTACCAAACCGCCAAGCGGCGACAATCGTTGGTCTTGGAGCGGATGCGGGAGTTGGGTTGGGCCACCGACGCGGAGATCGAGCAGGCCAAGAAACAGCCGATTCGGTTGGGGCCGGGCACTTCCTATCAAGCCAGCAAGTCGCCCTATGTGACCCAAGCGGTGATTGCCGAACTGGAAGAAAAATTTGGCCCCGATGTGGTGCTGAAGGGGGGGCTGCGGGTCACCACCACCGTGGATATGGGCCTCCAGCGGAAAGCCGAAGCGGCGGCGGCCCGGGGGATGGCCCGGTTGCAGTCCCAAGGGGCCGGTGCGGATCAAATGGCGATCGTGGCGGTAGACCCCAAAAACGGTTTTGTGAAAGCCATGGTGGGGGGGGTGGGGCCCTTCAAGGAAAACCAGTTCAACCGGGCCGTGCAGGCGCGGCGGCAGTTGGGATCGTCGTTCAAGCCGTTTGTATACTATGCTGCCTTCGCCGCGGGGGTGACCAGCATCGATGGCTATGTCGACGATTCGCCGGTGAGTTATCTGGATGGCAACGAGTACTACAGCCCCCGGAACTACGATTTTACCTTTGCCGGCCCGATGAGCGTGCGCCAGGCGATCGCCGTTTCCCGGAATATTCCCGCCGTGGTTTTGGGGCAACAGGTGGGGCTGAACAAGGTGATTGAAATCTGTCGGCGGATAGGTATCAAAAGCCCCATGTTGCCGGTGATCTCCCTGCCATTGGGGTCAGCCGATTTGACTCCGATGGAGGTGGCCGGTGCCTTCGCCGCCTTCGCCAACGGCGGATTCAAGGCGGAAGCCACCCTGATATCGCGGGTGACGGACTCCCAGGGCAACATTTTGCTGGATAACAACCGCAAACCGGAACTGGTTTTGGATCCGTTGGCCGTGGATCAAGTCACTTCGGGGATGCAAACGGTGATTCAGAGCGGGACGGGCACCGAGGCCCAGATTGGCCGGCCGGCAGCAGGCAAAACCGGCACCACCTCCGATGCCCGGGATGCCTGGTTTGTGGGCTATGTCCCGCAGTTGTCGGTGGCGGTTTGGATTGGCAACGATGACTATTCGCCGATGGCGCAGGGGGTGACGGGGGGGTGTTTGTGGCTCCCATTTGGCGCGACTTTATGTTGGAAGCGCTGCAGGGAGTGCCGGTAGCCAACTTCCCCAATCCTCACACCATTTTGGAACGACACAAAAAGCGCTAGGGGCAGGCAGTAGTACACTGAACACAGCCGGTCGGTAGATGTTCCTATGTACGTCAGAGCGCAGTTGTTGTTGGGTTTGTCGATGTTGTTGGCCATTTCGTTTGTGGCCTGCGTGTTTGAACTGGCTTCGGGGGAACCAGACTGGGGGCCCACGGCGACTTGGGCAACGCTGGTGGGGTCGTTGACGTTGACGATTGTGACGTTTGTGCGGGCGGTGCAGATGGCACGGGATTCCTTGAAATGAGCCCCGATTGGGTGGTGATTGGGGGGGGGCTGACGGGGGCCGCCCTGGCCTGGGAATTGCAGCGGGCCGGCGCCCAAACCCTGTTGCTCGATCGCGAACCGAAAGTAGCGGGGGCCACGGCGCAAAGCTATGGCGGGTTGCCCCACTGGTCGGCAACAACGCCCCTCATGGCCCAACTGTTTGCGGAGTCCATGGCACTGTATCCGACTTTGGGGGAAACCCTGGGTGCCGATATTGGTTTTGCGGCCATTCCGTTGTTGATGCCGACGTTGCCGGGAGACGATTTGGAGGCCTTAGCCCGAGGGTTTGCGGCCATGGCGCGACCGCCCCAGTGGCTGGAGCCGGCGGCCGCTCGGACGATCGAGCCGCTGCTGACCGGTAACCTCACCGGTGCCTTTGCGACGGAGCATGCCTGGGTTGACCTGACGGCGTTGACCCAGGGCTATCGAGAGGCAATGGTGCGACTGGGGGGAGAATTTCGCTGTGCTACGGTGAAGCCCCCCCTAACCTTGCCTTTGCAGACGACGGCGGGGGAAATTACGGCGGGGGCGATCGCCCTGTGTGCGGGTGGCGACAGCGGGGAGTTGTTGGGTCGGCGGTCAGAGCCGTTGCGGTTTACCCATTCCACGGCTTTGGACGTGAAGACCGATCGCCGCTTGCAGGCGTTTGTCCTGTCGCCCCACTTGGCCCGGTTGCGGTTAGAGCAGTCCGGGGAGATGACAAAAGTAGTGGATATGGGAGCCGTACCCACCGCCCAGGGGGTGCGGTTGGGGCAAGTGAGTCGGCTGGGGGATGCCGGCGAAGCGGCGGCCCAGATCCAAGCCATTCGGGAGGCCGTACGGGACGTATTGCCCACGCTGGCGGATTTGCCGGGTACGGTGTTGCGTTGTACGGTGGCCTTTACCCCCACGGGGATGCCTCTGGTGCAACCCCTCCATTCTCAAATCTATTTGTTTACCGGGTTTACCAGCCCCACATTGTTTGTACCGCCCTTAGCCCAGCGGTTTGCCCAAGCGGTACTGGGCGATCGCCTATCTGTCGAAGGGTTGACGGCTTTTGGTTGGCCCCCTCATCGGTAATCCTATGGAAACTCCACCTTTGGTCTCGGCCGAAAGCTCCCTTTGGCAACTGGAACGACGCGATCGCACCCTGGTGTTGCGCTATGGGGGAGCCCATTTAACGGAAGCGGCCGTGCAGCGGGCGATCCAGCAGATGGAGACCTACGGCCGGGCGGCGGGGGTGGTCGGTGCCACGGGGCCCTTACCCCTGGAATTGGATTTGACTGGGGTGACGGTATTGCACGGAGACGGGGTGCGGGCCTTATGGGAGCGGCTGCCGGCGGTGGTGGAAGGCTTGGGCTGTGACGTGTGTCTCCGGGTTGCGAATCGGGCCGCCGCCATGGCCCTAGAAATTGCCCACCTGGATCGGTATGCTGCTATTGTTGGGCACACCTAGCGGCACGGGTCATGGCGTTTTTTCGGCAATACATTGCTCCTCTGCTTATCTTCTTGATTTTCGCGATCGCCCTGGCGGTGGTGGCTTCCCGGGCGTTCTTGCCGTCGGAATTGCTGTTGCCGGCCCCCGTTGCCTGAACCATGGCCGAGACCCTGTGGCAGCGGCGGCACGTCCTGTCGTTAGCGGATTTTTCCCGAGAAGAGTGCGAATTGGTGTTGCAAACGGCCGCCAGTTTTCGGGAGGTGCTTTCACGGCGCACCAAGAAGGTGCCGACGTTGCAGGGGAAAGTAGTCGCCAACTTGTTTTTTGAGCCTTCGACCCGCACCCGCAACAGTTTTGAGTTGGCGGCCAAACGACTCTCTGCCGACATTCTGAATTTTGCCCCCGGCACCTCGGCCCTCGTGAAAGGGGAAACCCTGTTGGATACGGCCCGCACCTTCTTGGCGATGGGGGCGGACATTCTGGTAGTGCGCCATCAAGCTTCGGGGGTGCCCCTCACGATCGCCCGCGCGATGGATGCTTGGGGGGGAACGGTCTCGGTGTTGAATGCGGGAGACGGTCGCCACCAACACCCTTCCCAAGCATTGCTGGATTTGTTTACCATGTGCAGCCATGTGCAGCCCGATCGCCCCACCGTGGCGGCCATGGTCGGACAAAAGGTGGCCATTGTCGGGGACATTTTGCATTCGCGCGTGGCCCGCTCCAACCTCTACAGTTTGCGGGCTTGTGGGGCCGAGGTGCATTTGGCGGGGCCTCCCACCCTTCTCCCAGCGGAGTTTGCGAGTTTTGGGGTGACCGTCCACCACCGCTTGGCCCCAGCCCTCACCGATGCCAATTTTGTGATGGCCTTGCGGTTGCAGGCGGAACGGATGACCGCCGCCCTCTTGCCCAGTCTGGAGGAATACCACCGGGAATTTGGCATCACCCGCGATCGCCTGCGACAGTGTGCGCCGGGGGTCCAGATTTTGCATCCGGGGCCTGCCAACCGCGGGGTCGAAGTCGAATCGACCTTGCTGGAAGACCCTCAATTCAGCTTGGTGGATAAACAAGTGACGGCGGGGGTGGCGGTACGGATGGCCTTGTTGTATTTGCTGGGGCTGGCGGCCGATCGGCTACCATAGAAACAGTTGTTTCCCAAAACCTCCTATGATCTGCCCCAAAAAAGGACTGCGCAAGGCGATCGCCCTGCACCGGCAATTTCACCTAAAAACCGGCTTGCTGTTGGATGGTGCGGCCCGTTTGGTGGGAGTCAACCGCTGTCCCCTCACCAGCCCCCTCTACAAACTGGCCAAAAGCGCGGGCTATACCAATCTTTACCTGTCGAGCCTGGCGCTGATCTGGCTGGAATAATCGCCGAGCCTACGGGATGATTTCCGCTCCTCCCTTGGGAACTACCCCAACCGGGGCGGACAACTTTTTGTCGATTGACACGTTATTGACACGTT
>DMPD01000009.1:7886-8386 GCA_003456125.1 Cyanobacteria bacterium UBA8156
TGACACGTTATTGACACGTTATCGATACAGGAGGCACCAACATGATTGTTTTAACCGATGCCGCGATCGCTCGCGTCAAGGCGTTGCAAGCCCAGCGGAATACAGCCGCGCCCCTGCGCGTGGGGATTAAGAATGGGGGCTGCTCGGGGTTGTCCTACACCATGGATTTTGCCGAAGCAACCGTTGAAGGGGAGCAAACCTACCAGTGCAATGGGGTGTCGGTGACCATCGCCGATTGCTTTTTGCCCCAGTTGCAGGGGATGGAGCTGGACTACACCGAAGATTTGATGGGGGGGGGATTCCGGTTTCGAAACCCCAATGCCAGCCGCTCCTGCAGTTGCGGCACTTCCTTTGCCACCCCCAAAGAGGTCGGCACGCCGGTGGCCTGCAGCTAGTTTGGGGTGAACCTTGGCAGCTTGCCAAAGCTGGAGAACGGGCGGCCATTCTCGCTACCCCAAGGTTCTATCCAAAGTTTCTGTCCAAAAGCTCTATCCAAAAGC
>DMPD01000281.1:0-3734 GCA_003456125.1 Cyanobacteria bacterium UBA8156
TTGTCTTCCGGCAACTGACCCAAGAGGAAGTGAAGCACATCGCCGATTTGATGTTGGCGGAAGTGAGCAAGCGGATGAAGGAAAAGAACATCATCCTGACGGTCACCGAGCGGTTCAAGGAGTTGCTGGTGCGGGAAGGGTACAACCCTGCCTATGGGGCCCGTCCCCTGCGTCGGGCGATCATGCGGTTGTTGGAAGACTCGATGGCCGAAGAAATCCTCACCGGCAAGGTACGGGAAGGCGCTTCGGTGGTGGTGGATGTCGACGACGATGGGAAGGTGGTGTGCCGCGATGCCACGCCGGCCCTCGACGGCACCGACGGCACCTTGCAACTGATGCCCGCTAGCTAGCTGGGTCTCATCCTCCGTCGGGAGTCAAGAGTGCTCCCGAAGTCCTTCTCCCCGCGCGGGGGAGGGATTGGGGGGTCTGCGCTCTCCAGCCAATGGAATGTTACGGTCAAACCCAGGGGCTCCAGCAAGGGGCCCCTTTTTTGTGCTTTTGCCTTTCCCGCTCCCCCAGCGGCGAAGGAGCCACAGACCGAAGCCTAGAAGCGATAGTCTTGGAGGGCCGCGACCGCAATGGGAGCCGTTTGCAAAGAGCGGATGGCCGCAATGACGGCTTTGGCACCGGCGAGGGTGGTCACCACTGGAATTTTGCGGGCTAGGGCCGTCCGCCGCAACAATTTGGCATCGGTGTTGGCTTCACCGCCGGAAGCAGAGTTCACAATGAGTTGTACCTCCCCATTGACGATCGCATCGCCGATGTGGGGCCGTCCCTCGTGTAGTTTCAACACCAATTCACAGGCCAAGCCGTGGCGCTGCAACACTTTGTAAGTGCCTTCCGTCGCAATCACCTGGAATCCCAACTCGGCAAACCCTTCGGCGATCGCCGCGATGCCCGATTTATCGCGATCGTTGACGGTGAGAAATACGGTACCGCTGAGGGGCAAGTGCGTGCCGGCCCCCAACTGGGCCTTGGCGAAGGCCCGCCCAAATTCCGTATCGATGCCCATCACTTCGCCGGTCGATCGCATTTCCGGCCCCAGTACCACATCGGTACCGGCGAACTTGGCAAAGGGCAGCACCGCTTCCTTGAGGGCAATGTGGCTGGGGATAATTTCCGCGGTAAATCCTAGATCGACCAAGGTCTGCCCCGCCATCAAACGGGTGGCGTAGTTCACCAACGGCCGCCCCACGGCTTTGCTGACAAAGGGCACCGTCCGGGAGGCCCGGGGGTTGGCTTCCAAAATAAAAGCCTTGGCCGGACTGTGGCGGGAAGCCCCCAACTGCACCGCATACTGGATGTTGATCAACCCCAGCACCCCCAACTGCTTGGCCAGGGCTACCGTCCAGGTGCGTAGGGTGGCCAGCACGTCCGCTGGCAGCGAAAACGTGGGAATGGCACAGGCGGAATCCCCCGAGTGAATCCCCGCTTCTTCGATGTGCTCCATGATGCCGCCAATGGTGACGTTGCCGGCGGCGTCGGCCAACGCATCTACATCCACTTCGATCGCCCCTTCCAGGAACCGATCGATCAACACCGGGTGTTCCGGCTCCACCAATACCGCCTTGAACATGTAGGTTTCCAGGTCATCCTGGGAGTAGACCACCTCCATGCCCCGTCCCCCCAACACATAGCTGGGGCGCACCACCACCGGGTAGCCCACCCGATCGGCCACGGCGATCGCTTCGGGCACCGAACGGGCAATGCCGTTGGGGGGCTGCTGAATGCCCAGTTCTTGGCAAATGGCCTCGAACCGTTCCCGGTCTTCCGCCCGGTCGATCGCATCGGGGGAGGTGCCCCAAATTTGGGTGGGCAATTCGGGATGGGCTTCCAGATACCGCAACAGGGGCAACGATAGTTTCAGGGGAGTCTGCCCGCCAAATTGGACGATGACCCCCGCCGGCCGCTCCGTTTCGATGATGTTGAGCACGTCCTCGCGGGTGAGGGGTTCAAAATACAGGCGATCGCTGGTGTCGTAGTCGGTGGATACGGTTTCCGGATTGGAATTCACCATGATCGTTTCGTACCCCAACTCCCGCAACGTGAAACTGGCGTGGCAACAGCAATAATCAAACTCAATCCCCTGGCCGATGCGGTTGGGGCCCCCACCCAAAATCATCACCTTGGGCTTGGCGCTGGGCTGCACTTCCGATTCGTCTTCGTAGGTGCTGTAGTGGTAGGGGGTTTCCGCCTCAAATTCCGCCGCACAGGTATCCACGGTTTTGTACACCGGCACAATCCCCAAACCTTTGCGGTGGTCCCGCACTTGATCTTCGGTGGTTTCGGTTAAGTGAGCCAGCTGGCGATCGCTGAACCCCAGTTGTTTGAGGGCTTGGAGTTCCGGTGCGGTGACTTCCGTCAGGGGGCGGCCCTTCAGCGCCAATTCGGCATCGGTGATTGCCCGCAGCTTTTGCAAAAACCACGGATCCATGTGGGTCAACTCGGCGATCGCCCCCACCGACAACCCCGCCAAAAATCCTTGGCGAATGGCCCACACCCGCTCCGGGGTGGGAATCCGCAGGTTCTTTTTGATCTGCTCTAGGGGCGGTAATTCTTCGTCGCGATCGCCCCCAAACCCAAATCGCCCAATCTCCAGCGATCGCAACGCCTTCTGAAAGGATTCCTGAAACGTGCGCCCGATCGCCATCGCCTCGCCGACGGATTTCATTTGGGTGGTGAGAACCGGTTCGGAGCCGGGGAATTTCTCGAAGGCAAACCGGGGAATTTTGGTGACCACGTAATCAATGGTGGGTTCAAAACTGGCGGGGGTCTTCTTGGTGATGTCGTTGGCGATTTCGTCGAGGGTGTAGCCCACAGCCAGCTTGGCGGCAAATTTGGCAATGGGAAATCCGGTGGCTTTGGAGGCTAAGGCCGAAGACCGCGACACCCGCGGATTCATCTCAATCACAATCACATCCCCGTTTTCAGGGTTCACCGCAAACTGAATGTTGGAGCCGCCGGTTTCCACCCCGATTTCCCGAATGATGGCGATCGACTGATCCCGCAACCGCTGGTATTCCTTATCGGTGAGGGTCTGGGCCGGCGCGACGGTAATGGAGTCGCCGGTGTGCACCCCCATCGGGTCAAAATTTTCGATGCTGCACACAATCACCACGTTGTCGTTGAGATCGCGCATCACCTCCAACTCAAATTCTTTCCAGCCAATCAGGGATTTTTCAATCAAAATCTGGGAATTGGGGCTGGCATCCAAACCCGAAGCGGCAATCTGCTCAAATTCTTCCTGGTTGTAGGCAATGCCGCCGCCGGTGCCCCCCAACGTAAAGGCCGGTCGGATGATCAGGGGATAACTGCCAATCTCGGCGGCGATCGCCCGGGCCTCAGCCATGGTGTTGGCCAACCCCGACGGACACACCGCTACGCCGATCCGCTCCATCGCTTCCTTGAAGAGCTTGCGATCCTCGGCTTTCTCAATGGCCTCCAATTTGGCCCCAATCAACTCCACATTGAACTTGGCCAGCACCCCGCTTTTGGCCAGGGCCACGGCGGTATTGAGGGCGGTTTGCCCCCCCATGGTCGGCAAGAGGGCATCGGGGCGCTCCTGCTCGATGATTTGGGCCACCACCTCCGGCACAATCGGCTCGATGTAGGTGCGATCGGCCATCGCCGGGTCGGTCATGATCGTCGCGGGGTTGGAGTTCACCAACACCACCTCAAACCCCTCCTCCCGCAACACCTTGCAGGCTTGGGTGCCCGAATAGTCGAACTCGCAG
>DMPD01000281.1:4059-4265 GCA_003456125.1 Cyanobacteria bacterium UBA8156
CCGAATAGTCGAACTCGCAGGCTTGACCAATCACAATGGGGCCAGCACCAACAAGCAGAATTTTGCGGAGGTCTTGACGGCGGGGCATAACAACCAACTCGGAAGGGCGCTCTGATTGTATAGCGTGCCGTTCCCCCCCAAAGATGTAGCCGTTGCTGCAAATCGAGCCCAGACCGGAAGTCTTCTCCCTCACCCCCAGCCCCTCT
>DMPD01000317.1 GCA_003456125.1 Cyanobacteria bacterium UBA8156
AACATGGCAACTGCTATACCTACTGCAGTTCCCTGGGAACGAACAAGCGTGCGCTTTTTACCCACTGCAGTTCGCTGGGAACGAACCCGAGTGCACTTTGTTACCCACTGCAGTTCGCTGGGAACGAACCCGAGTGCACTTTTTACCCACTGCAGTTCGCTGGGAACGAACCCGAGTGCACTTTTTACCCACTGCGGTTTGCTGGGAACGAACTCGAGTGCGCTTTTTACCCACTGCGGGGCGCTGGGGGCGATGCCGCCCAATTTGCCCACCGTCGACCCTTATCCTGGGTTCGATGGCAACGCTGGGCCTACCGGCGCGAAACGGCGGGATGGCCTTCGGTGTACCAGCGCCACGGTAGCTCGATGCCTTGGGTGATGCCAATGCGGGTGGTTTGCCGGATGGCCGATGGCGGGGTCCCCGGCTCTAACCATAATCCCGTGGCGGGGGATAGGGAAGCACCATTGAGTTGGCGATCGATCCCCAACACCCGACACAGTTTGCCGGGGCCGGCGGCCGCCCGCTGGGGTTTCGGGGCGACGATGGCCGGGGGCAAGCAATCCAGCAGCACAGCCCGCACCAGCACGGCGCTGCACATTCCTTCCGCTTCGGTGACGATGTTGAGGCAGTGGTACAGCCCATAGATGAGGTACACGTACAGGCTGCCGGGGGGGCCAAAGATGGCGGCGTTGCGGGGGGTCTGCCGCCGAAACCCATGGCAAGCCGGGTCTCCCTCCCGATAGGCTTCGGTTTCGACGATGATTCCTCGGTAGATGCTACCGTCCAGACGGCGCACCAGGTGCCAGCCCAACAAGCGGGGCGCAACTTCGACCGAACTCAAACCCAACCAATCCAGGTCTGCGGTGACCATGTTTGTTTCAAACCAAAGCTGAGACGGTGCGTTGGGCGATCGCCAGGGCCTGGTCGGGGGTCTGCCGTTGCAGCAACACCGACTCGATCGCCCGGCCCAAGGCGGCCGATAGCCGGGGATAAAACGGTGCGAGGGGCCGGGAATTTCCCACGTTCATTTGCTCCAGAAAAACCCCCATGGCCGGTTGGCTGGCCAGGTATTGCCGGTAGCGGGGGCTGGCGATCGCTTTGCGATTCACCGGGAGGTAGCCCGTGGCGATCGCCCATTCGGTTTGGAAGGGTTCGCTGAGGACAAATTCCACGAACTTCCAGGCGGCTTCTTCCCGAGCCGGTGTGGAGCGAAACAAAAACAAATTTTCACCGCCGAGGCTGGTGGCCGGTTGGCGATCGTAGGGCAAGGGCATCACCCCGAAATCGACTCCCTGCCGGGCTATGAACCCCAAAGCCCAAGAGCCGCTGATTTGGAGGGCCACCCGCCCAGCCAAAAAGTCCCCTTCTTCGTAGCCCCGCTCCGGCTGGGACAGCAATGCCGAGCCCTGCGCCACCAGGTCTTGCCATAGCTGCAACGCCCGCACGGCCCCTTCGGTGTGGAGGGTGGGCCGCCCCTGAACATCCACCAGACGGCCCCCCGTACTCCCCAAAAACGCCGTCCACAGAAATACCGCAAACTCGCCTTTCCCCAACGGCAAAAAAATGCCCCGGCGATCGCCTTGGCTGAGGGTTTTGGCCACGGTCAACAATTCCGGCCAGGTGCGGGGCAGGGTCTGGATGCCAGCCGCCTCCAACAAGCTAGGACGGTGATACAAAGCCACGGTATTGACGGCAAAGGGCACCGACCAGCGGCGATCGCCCCAGATCGTGGTGCTATCCAGGGCGGGCAACACGTCAGGACGGGAGTCCCGCCAGAAATCATCGAGGGGGCGCAGGGCGTTTAGCTCCACCAAACGACCCGTAAGGGCTGGGGCATACCACAGCAAATCGGGGACGGTTTCCCCCACCACCGCGGCCAAAATTTTCGGCCCCTGTTGATCCGGTTGGCCGGCGTACCGGGCTTCGACCCAGACTTCGCTCTGGCTTTGGTTAAACCGATCCACCAAATCCAAAAACACTTGGCGGTTGCTGGGGGGGTTGATCCCTTGCCACAACACCGTGCGATCGACGCGGACGGGGGCGCTGCACCCCATCACCCCGCTGGCCGCCAACCCCAACACCACCTGTCGCCGTTTCATGGATTTTTGGGGGTAACCGACCCTTGACGCAGGTAAAAACTTCCTACGATCGCCAGGTAACCGCTCCAGACCAGAGCTTGGCTCCAAAACAGGCGATCGCGGTACCCCACTAAGACCTTGAGCAACACCCCTACTCCCGTGCGATCGGGCAACACCGCCGCCAAATCCCAGAGTTGGGGCCCCAACACACAGGAATCCGGGGAACCCCAACACCAACCGGCGATCGCCGCCGCTTTGTCCCACTGGCGGAGGGCAGCCACCGTCAGCCCGGCCCCCAACACCAGCAAAACGGGAGTCAACACCTGGAAGAAGCGCCGCACATCAAGCCGCAACCCAAACCGGAACAGGCCCAGACCGAGGGCCGCCGCCAACAACAACCCGGCGATCGCCCCCAGCCAGCGACTCCCTTCCGTCAGAGCGCTCACAAACAACACCGTCTCCCAGCCTTCCCGGGCCACCGTCGTCAGCGCCAACACAAACACCGCTGTGCCCCCCTGGCCCAACGCCCGTTGGGTAGCTGCCGTGAGGTTGCCCTTGAGGGTTTTGGCGTGGCCCGCCATCCAGAGGGTGACCCCCGCCAATACCACCGCCGCGATCGCGCTGAGGGTGCCGGCCAGCAGCGGCTTGGCCCAGCCCGTCACGGCCCCCAAGCCCACGGCCATCAGCCAACCCAAAGCAGCGCTGAGGGCCACCCCCGCCAAACTCCCCCCGGCCAGCGCCGGATACAAATCCCGGCGATCGCCCTGGGTCAAGACCGCGGCCACCATCCCCAAAATCAGGGCCGCTTCGATGCCTTCCCGGAGGGTGAGGAAGAATGCGGGCAGGGCATCGGTCATGGTCAAGTTTTCAACCGATAGGTGATCCGGCCCCGGGTGAGGTCGTAGGGAGTCATCTCCACTTTGACCCGATCGCCCGGCAGAATTTTGATGTAGTGGCGCCGAATTTTGCCGGAGATGTGGGCCAAAACGGTCACACCGTTGTCGAGGGCCACCCGAAACATGGCATCGGGCAGCGACTCGCTCACCGTACCTTCCATCTCAATCACGCCTTCTTTGCTCAAGCCGATTTTGCTCCCGCTGTGCAGTTCGTGAACATTTTAGCTGGCTCCTGGGAAATGTATAGTCGGGAATACCCAGCAAGTGTGTACCGATGACAGGCGCAAATCCAGAGGCCGAGCTTTTGGCCGTAGGCGAAAACCATCTGGCGGCGGGACGGCTGGCGGCAGCCTTGGCGGTGTTTCAACAACTGACCCAGGCCTATCCCCAAGGGGCCGCCGGCTTTTGGTACTTGGCCCAGGTGCAGCGCCGGATCGGCTGGCAGGAATTGGCGATCGAGGCGGAATTGCGGGCCATGGCGTTGGCCCCGGCACACTTCCCCGCCGCATCCCACACGCAATGGGGGGACTGGTTGCAGACCCGGGGACGGCACCAGGCAGCCCAAACCTGCTATCACCAAGCCTTGACCATCCAGCCCCAGCATTTGCCCGCCCGCCGGGGCTGGGTCAAAGCTACGTTGTCCTTGGGAGAGGTGGAGGAGGTGCGCGCCCAACTCACGGCTTGGCTGACGACCGACCGGGACTTGGCCGAAGGAAGCGATTGGAATCGGTTGGGGGTGGCCCTCGGGGAACAAGGCGATCGCCAAGGGGCCCAAGCATGTTTTTACCAGGCGATTTCGCTGCAACCGGATTTGGCCAATGCCCACGCCAATTTGGGACACGCTTTGGTGCAGGAGGGCAAGTACCGCGATGCCCTCACCGCCTTTGAAGAGGCCCTCTCCATCGACCCCGGCCACTACGAGTCTTACTACAACCTGGGCACGGTGTTGGCGGAACTGGACGAGCCGGAAACCGCCAGCGACTTTTTCGCCCAAGCCCTCCGGCTCCAACCCAATTTCGTGGCGGCCCACTACAACCAAGCCCTGTGTGCGATCGAGCAAAACCGTTGGCCGGAAGCCCAAATGCACTTGCAGCGGGCGATCGCCTTGGCCCCCCACGCCGGCGAACTGCATTGGAACGCCGGTTATGTGGAACTGGCCTTGGGGAATTGGGAAAAGGGTTTGCCCCAATACATGTGGCATCGCCCCAGCAACAGCGGGTTTGCACCGCCCCGGCCCTACGCCAAACCCCTGTGGCAAGGGGAAGACATCTTGTCCCAGCGGCTGTTGGTGTACGACGATCGCGGGTTGGGGGACTGGGTGCAATGGGTGCGGCTGGCCCCCCTGTTGGCCCAGCGGTGTCGGGAAGTCCTGGTGGAAGCTCCCCCCACCCTCGCCCCCTTGGGGCCGACGGCTCCGGGCGTTCAAATTGTGCCCCCCGAAAATTTGGAGGATTGGGAGGTGCATTGCCCGCTGTTTCACGGGTTGCATTACCTGGGGATCACCCCGGAGACGGTGCCCGCGGCCGTACCCTACCTGCACCTCCCGACACCCGATCCCTGGCCCCCCCACCTCTGGGACGGCGATCGCCCCCGCATTGGCGTGGTGTGGGCCAGCGGTCGCCGGTTCGATCGCCGGGGGGTATGGCGTTCCTATCGGCAACGTTCCTGCGGTTTGGCGGCCCTGGAACCCCTGCTGGCCCACCCATCGGCTACGTTCTACGGTTTGCAGGTGGGGCCCGATGCCCAAGACCATCCCTCCCTGCGCAACCTCGCCCCCTACATCCAAAGTTTTGTCGATACTGCTTGGGCGATCGCCCACTTGGACTTGGTGATTTCGGTAGACACCGCCGTAGCCCATGTAGTAGGAGCTTTGGGCAAACCGGTATGGATTTTGTTGCCCTTTGCCGCCGATTGGCGCTGGGGACGCGATCGCCCCGATACCCCCTGGTACCCCACGGCCCGTTTGTTCCGCCAACCCAACCGCGGCGACTGGGCCGGGGCGATCGCCCAAGTGGTCACCGCCCTGTCAACCCTGTGAGGATGGCCAAGATCCTTCCAACATCCTCCCCCCAAGGGCGGCCACACCCACGGCAGTTCGCTTGGAACGAACCCGAGTGCGCTTTTTACCTACCGCAGTTCGCTTGGAACGAACCCGAGTTCACTTTTTACCTACTCCAGTTCGCTTGGAACGAA
>DMPD01000244.1 GCA_003456125.1 Cyanobacteria bacterium UBA8156
CAGACCCCTAACCACGGCAATACGTCTTCCCCCCGATAGGGGAGGTAAAAACTGTACCCTAGGGCCGCTACCGGATCGGTACGATCGCGTCCAACAGAGGCTTCCGCCCAGTCCCGGTGGTTCTGGCGAAATCGTTCTCCCCAAGCGGCATAGGCCTCGGCGCTTTCGTACACCGCCGGCAGCGCCAGGCGCGATCGCCAAAGATCTTCTTCCCGGCGCGGGTCAAGGGCATGGGCCTGCTCCCAAGCCGCGATGGCTGCCGGTAAATTGTCCTGATGCCCCAGGGCATTGCCTAGGGCTGCCCACCGGGCCGCCGTGGGTTCCCGCCGCACCGCTTCCTGCAACGCCACTACCCCCAAGTCAAAGCGATGGGCGACGACGTAGGCTTGTCCCAACCCTTCGTAGAACAGGGCTTTGGCCGGGTCGCACCGCAGCGCCGCCTGAAAGGCGGCGATCGCCGGTTCCAGGGCCAAGGCTTGTTGGTACAGCTCCCCCAACCCGAAAAGCACATCGCCGTTTTGCGGAAACCGTTGGTGGGCGGTCTGCAAACACGCTATGGCAGCGGCCCGTTGTCCGGCCCGTACCAAAGCTCGCGCCAAGTTGAGGTAGGGGGTTACGGTAGGCGGGAGATGGGCGATCGCCTGCTCACCGGCGGCGATCGCCTCGGCAATCCCCCCCAAATCCAAAAGCACCGGCACCCGATTGCCCAAAAGGATGGGGTTTTCCGGCTCCCACACCAAAGCCTGCCGCAACAGGTCGTCGGCCCGCTGGACATCCCCCTGACGGTGGCACAACAACGCCCAGTTGATGTACGCCTTGACGTAGCCGGGATCGGTCGCCACAGCTCGGGCAAAATGGGCGATCGCGGCCGCAGGATCGGCCTCCATCCGGCAAGCCCCCAACCGAAAAAACCACAGGGCCGGCGGATCGCGGGTTTCGGCGATCAACTGGGCATAGAGAGCCGCCGCTTCTTCCCATTGGGCTTGGGCATACAGCTCGTCGGCTTGCTGTTCCGTCATCCGTGCATGACCATCCCGCCATCTACATTAAACACCTGGCCAGTGATGTAGGCCGCCGCCGGATCGAGGGCCAAAAATCGCACCATCCCCGCCACCTCCGCCGGCTGGCCGTAGCGCCCCAAGGGAATGTTGGCCAACACCGTTTCGACGGTCTTTTCCGACAAGCCCGCCGTCATTTCTGTGGTAATGAAACCCGGGGCCACGGCATTGACGGTAATGCCTCGGCTGGCCAACTCCCGGGCCACGGTTTTGGTAAGACCCACCACCCCGGCCTTGGCGGCGCTGTAATTGGCTTGGCCCGCGTTGCCCACCAATCCCGCCACCGACGTGATGTTCACAATGCGCCCCGATTTCTGCTTGAGCATGATTTTGGCCGCGGCCCGCGTGCCCAGGAACACCCCCGTCAAATTGAGATCGATGACCGCTTGCCAATCCTCGGTCTTCATCCGCAACAGCAGGGTATCCCGTGTAATGCCGGCGTTGTTCACCCAAATATCCACCTGCCCCCAGGTGGCCATCACCTGCTCCACCAAAGCCGTGACCTCTCTTTCCTGGGCCATGTCGGCTTGGATGGCCAGGGCTTCGGTGCCCAGGGTTTCCACCACCGCCGTTGCTGCCTCGGGCGATCGCGCATAATTGACCACCACCCGTGCCCCTGCGGCCCCTAACGCCTCGGCGATCGCCCGCCCAATGCCCCGCGAAGCCCCCGTTACCACCGCTACCGGCCCTGCTGCCATGTTTTGCTCCTCAAGTTGCAATCGGTTAGCATAGCAGCTCGGCAGGAAGTTCCAACCAGATATGTTACAATGCTCTACCTAGGTTCGCGGGTATAGTTTAGTGGTAAAACCACAGTCTTCCAAACTGTAGTTGTGGGTTCGATTCCCACTACCCGCTTTCTTGAAACGGTTCTGTATTAAACACCTCTTAAAAGGATCCTGTTCTTGAAACGAGCGTGCTATGGGGCGCCCTCCAAAAATCATAGAGTGCCCTCTACAAACGGGTTGCCCTCTAGGAGTGCGTCGCAGGGGCAGCCCCCCATTCCTGTTTCTTCTATGATTTTTGTGGATTTCTGTCGTGCGGGCCTTCGTAACGACGCAACTCATCTGATAACTCATTTGATCAAGACATTCGGTTCCTCGCGCCATGATCCGAATTGGTGGCACCGCCAGCATGACAACCCGAACAGCATGACAACCTGAATGGAGCAGACTGTTCGGAGGCCTGAATCAGTAGACCTTAATCGCAAGATCTTAATCACAAAGAACCGAAAAGGAAGGCACCTTGCCTACCCCTCGTCAAAAGCAAATCACAAGCAAATCAAAAACAAAAGAGTTGGAGTGTAAAACCCGAACCCCAAACTTGAAAATGCGGAACCCGGGACTCGAACCCGGAAGGCTTGCACCACATGAACCTGAATCATGCGCGTCTACCAATTCCGCCAGTTCCGCAAATCGCAGAATCACATCATAACATGCTCGGGGGGGCTGTCAAGGGCCAGACGTTCCAGGCTGTCCCACACGGCCTGTTGGAGGGTATCGAGTCCTTGGCGGGCAACGGCGGAGACGATGTGGGGGGGGTGGGGCGCGATCGCCGTAAGGGACTCTACCAGGGGCAGGAGGTCGGCAGGGGCGATCGCATCGCTTTTGTTGAGGGCCAGAATTTCGGGTTTTTCCGGCAGACCTTGGCCGTAGGCGGCGAGTTCGCGGCGAATGGTGTGGTAAGCGGCTACGGGGTCTTCCTGGGTAGCATCGATGAGGTGAATCAAAACCCGGGTGCGCCGAATGTGCCGCAGAAATTCGTGGCCTAGACCCAGTCCTTGGTGGGCGCCGGCAATGAGGCCCGGAATATCGGCAAAGACCACGCCATCGCCCGTGGGTTTGGCGACGACCCCCAGGTTGGGCACCAGGGTGGTAAAGGGATAATCGGCGATTTTGGGCCGCGCGGAGGAAAGCACCGAAATCAACGTGGATTTACCGGCATTGGGCAGGCCAATAATCCCCACTTCCGCCAACAGACGCAGTTCCAACCGCAGGGAAATTTCTTCGCCGGGGAGACCCGGCAGGGCGCGATCGGGGGCACGGTTGCGGTTGCTCAAAAAGTGTTGGTTCCCCAGACCGCCTTTGCCCCCCTTCGCCACCACCAGTTGTTGCCCGGCATGGGTTAAATCTCCCAGCAGTTCGCCGGTGACCGCTTCATATACGGCGGTGCCGCAGGGCACCTTCACCAGGCGATCGCTCCCCTGGGCACCGGTGCGGTTGTTGGGGCCGCCCCGTTTCCCGTGATCCGCCCGAAAGATGCGTTCGTAGGCAAAGTCCAAAAGGGTTTGCAGGTCTTCGGTGGCCTCCAGGATGACCACGCCACCTTGGCCGCCGTTGCCGCCGGAAGGGCCCCCGGCCGGTACATATTTCTCCCGCCGGAAAGCCACAATGCCATCGCCGCCGTTGCCACCGCAGGCCTGGATTTCTACTAAATCAATAAATTGCATTGCTGCCTCAATCCCCAAAATGCCTAGCGTCGCGAAAGGTTGCCTGCCCGTACCCAACCGGCGATCGTCTCACCGCTGGGCCGAATTTTTGCCCATTCGCCGTCCCCGGTTTCGGCGAGAACCTCGACAACGGCATTGCGCTCGGCCCCCCCGACTCCTTCGCTGCCGGGTACCGGTTCGGCCCGCAGCACCAGACCAATATCGGTGTTGACCGTAGCTTCGTAGAGCACGTCCGCTTTGAGGGCTTTCTCGGGTTGGGGGGGAGCCGGTTGGGGGGCCGCCACCGGGGTTTTGGGGACGGCGGT
>DMPD01000088.1:0-2514 GCA_003456125.1 Cyanobacteria bacterium UBA8156
CCCTCGACTACGCCAACTCCCACTCCAACCCCTACCCCTACTCCAACCCCTACACCCGCCCCAACGCCAACTCCGGTGGTAACTGTGCCGCCTTTGCCGGTACCGGGTGCTCCTGTGGCCCCGCCCACGGGAGGTACCACCGGCGGGGTGGTTGGCGGTCTGCTGCGCTTGGCCCAACCTACGGCTAATACAGTGCCATCGGAGTCTTTTCAGGGGCTGCCGACCGGTATTCTGCCGACTTTTGGCTTCTCGGGAGGCTTCTTCAATCTATCGGATGGCCCCGACCAAGTTTCGTTGGATCGCTTCCAGACTGGGAGCGCTCCCATCCGTGGCCTGTCGGGGAACGATTTCATCATCGGTACCGAAAACCCAGAGGACATTGCCGGCAACCAAGGACTAGATACGGTCTTTGGCGGCGGGGGCAACGACATCTTGCGGGGTGGGGCTGGTTCAGACTCCCTCGATGGTGGCGACGGGAACGACAACCTGTTCGGCAATATGGACAACGATACGTTGTTGGGGGGCTTGAGCAACGATTTGCTCCGGGGTGGCCAGGGGGATGATGTCCTCTTTGGGGGCCCAGGCAGCGATACCTTGGTGGGGGATTTCGGCCAAGACTTTTTGACCGGCGGCCCTGGTGCCGATCTATTTGTGTTGCGACCAGGGGCGGCGGCGGCTACCGAACTCACCCGCGCGGATGTGATTGTGGACTTCCGAGCCGATGAGGGCGATCGCTTTGGGTTGGCGGAAGGCCTGAGCTTCAATAATTTGGTGTTTGGGTTTGTTGAACTGGCGATCGACAACGAAACCCAGACGGTGGGTTCGACGACGATCCGCGAGGGCGCGAACGGTGCATGGGTGGGTATTGTCCGTGGATTGGCCCCCAGTTTTCTACAGGCCAATCCCCAGTTGTTCCAAACGGCGTTTATCTAAAAAACGATGAGGGGGTTGTCCCCCACCCCCGGTCTCTCTCTCAACACAAGGGGGAATTAAGTGAGAGAGAGGAGTTTGGCCCTCCAGTTGGAGGGCTTTTTTAGGCGCTGGGTTTCTCACCGCTGAGGATAAAGGTGGGGTTCACGGCGGCGAATACTTGCCGGTTGCCCCGGGTTTCCAGCCGGTTGACGGCGGATTGGGCCACTTCGACGTGGCGCGCCCCCAATTGGGCGAGGCCTTCGGAAATGCGATACAACCCTTCGAGGGTGGTGGCGGTGGCGATCGCCCGGCCGCCCGGCTGCAACCGGGCCCAGCCGTCCCGGAGGATGGCCCCCATGTCCCGCCCCCCTTCCACCAAAATGCGATCGGGGGCCACCGGTAAATCCGCTAGGCATTCGGGGGCGCTGCCCAAGACTACATGTACGTTGCGCACCCCAAACCGTTGGCAGTTTTTGCGGATTAAATCGGCAACCTCTTCATCCCGTTCGATCGCCCAGATTTCGGCTTCGGGACACAACAATCCGGTTTCGATGGAAATGGTGCCTGTCCCCGCGCCGATGTCCCACAGGCGACCGGTGGCGGGCATCCGCAGATGGCTCAGCACCAACAACCGCACTTCACATTTGCTCATGGGAATGCCGGGCAGTTGCTCAAACCGATCGTCCGGGATGCCGGGGGTGCAATAGGGCCAAAGAGAATCGGTCATGGCAAGTACAATAGCGGCAGCCGTGTTGGAAACCATTTTACGATGGAGCCGGAAACCTACTCGGACCAAGAAGTCCAAGAAATTTTGCAACGGGCCCTAGCCCGCCGTACCCAAAGCGGCGATCGCCTCTCCCGCGACCAAGTCCGGGCGATCGCTGTGGAGTTGGGGGTCAGCGAGGCGGAGTATGCGCAAGCGGAACGGGAATGGCAAGCCCAACGGCAGACCCAACACCTGGCGACCCGTTTTGCCACCCACAAACGCCACCGGTTTCAGGATGGTCTGATCCGGTTTGCGATCGTTAACGCTTTTCTGATCGCCCTCAATCTCTGGATCCAACACCGCCTGTCTTGGGCCATGTATCCTTTCCTGTTCTGGGGTCTGGGCATCGCCCTCGATGCCTGGGTGACCTTCAATCCCCAAAACCCCACTTACCAAAAGCAGTTCGCTGCTTGGAAAGAGCAGTACGAACGGGAACGGGCGATCGCCGCAGCCACCCAAACTGCCACCCAGACGGCTCTCAAATTGGCGGGGAAGTTCGCCACCCAACTCGAACAGTGGATGGATAAAAAATTGAGCTAACGCCGCAAGTCCAGCACGGCATCCCGGGCCACGGCGGCGATCGCCCGGTCGGTGGCCTTGGGGAGGTGGTAGTACCGTCCACCGGCCGTCTGGGCGATTTCTTTGGCAAAACCCGTCGAGACAAACTTGCTTTCGGTATCGATCACCAACAACGACATCCCCAAGGCCCGGATTTTTTGGGCGATGTCCAGCAATTCGCCTTTGAGATCGGGTTTTTCGCCTTCGGGGAGGGTTTCCCCCAGGGAGCGAGCTAAAGATACATTCCCCCGGCCGTCGGTGATGGCGGCGATCGCCAC
>DMPD01000088.1:2825-3116 GCA_003456125.1 Cyanobacteria bacterium UBA8156
GTGATGGCGGCGATCGCCACCTGACCCACATCCCCCGATTTGAGGGCATTCAACCCGGTGCGCACCGCCAGAGTCAGTCCATGGGCCAAGGGCGAACCGCCGCCACAGGGCAACACGTCCAAGCGTCGGCGGGCGGCTTCGATGGATTTGGTGGGGGGCAGCAACACCTCCGCCTGTTCACCGCGAAAGGGAATCAACGCGATGCGATCGCGGTTTTGGTAGGCATCCGCCAACAACCGCAACACCGCCCCCTTGGCCGATTGCATCCGGTTGAGGGCCATCGACCCCGAT